>JADGNS010000301.1 GCA_017883355.1 Candidatus Solibacter sp. | reverse complement strand
GAACTCTTCGGCGCGCGACACCGTAATACTGCTCGTGTAGCCCGCCCTCAGGAAGGACGAAAGGGTCGGCGCGTTCGGCACCGCCGCGCGGTCGGGCGCCGGGTCGGGAATGAACACGCCCACGGTCAGGTTGGAATCCTTGATGTAGGCCTTGGCCACGCGCACCAGATCTTCGGGCGTGACCTGCTGGATGCGGTCGTGCTGCAGGAACATGAGCCGCCAATCGCCCTGCGACACCGGCGTCGTCATCCCCATGGCCACCTGCTGCGCATCGGTCAACTGCTGTTCCAGGTTGCGCGCCAGGCGCGTCTTCACGCGGTCCACTTCTTCCTTGGTGGGCGGTTCGCTGACGATGCCCTTGAGGGTCTCGCCGATGATCTTGCGCACTTCCTCGATGGATTGATCCTTGCTCAACGTGGCGGACACTTCGATCAGACCCGGATCGTGCAACTGCTGCACCCGCAGGCTGGCGCTCTCCGCCTTCTTGTTGTCCACCAGGGCCTTGGTGAGCCGCCCCGTGCCACCTCCGCCGCCACCACCGCGGCCTCCGCGCCCGCCGCCGCCGCCATTCATCACGCCGGCCAGCACCTGCAAGGCCGCCGCGTCCGGATGCCCGGCCGCCGGAGCGTGGTAAGCCATGATCACTTCCTGGCCTTCGCCCACGCGCCGCAGTTCGATGTACCGCATGCCGTCCTGCGTGGGCTCCACCGTGTAGGTCTGGTCCAGTTTGCGCGTGGGACGCGGGATCCGCCCCAGCGTTTCGGCAACCCATTGCAGCGTCTTCGTTTCATCCAGTTTGCCGCCGATGGCCAGCACCGTATTGTCGGGCTGATAGTACTTCTTGTAGAACGCCGCCAGGCGCTCCGCCGGCACCTTCTCGAGATCCTCGCGTGAGCCGATGGTGGATTTTCCGTAGTTGTGCCACAGGTACGCGGTGGAGGCCACGCGTTCGCTGAGCACGCGCTGCGGGCTGTTTTCGCCGCGCTCGAACTCGTTGCGCACCACGGTCATCTCCACGTCCAGCAGCGGCTTGGTGATCTTCACGTTGACCAGGCGCGCGGCTTCCAGGCCCAGCGCCCATTTCAGGTTTTCGTCGGTCGCGGTGACCGTCTCATAGTAATTGGTGCGGTCCTCGGAAGTGGTTCCGTTCCACACCGCGCCGTGGGCGACAATCTCGTTCTTGATCTGCCGGCCGTCGTTGGTCTCGATGAAATCCATGTGTTCCAGCAGGTGAGCCATGCCGGTCTCGCCATAGCCTTCGTGGCGCGACCCCACCTCGACGATCATGTTGACCGTCACCTTCGGGTTAGCGGGATCGGGATAGAGCAGGACGCGCAGCCCGTTGGGGTATTCGTATTCGGTGATTCCCCCGACGGAGGCCTTTTTCTGGACCCCGGGCGGCAGTGTCTGGCAGACGGCCGACACGGCCAGCGTTAGAAAAGCGAGCAATTTGAGACGCATTAAAAGAAAGGGCGTCGGCGGGATTTCGGAGGTTACGGTCAGCAATAGGAACTGCTGCGGCGCGCCTATTTGGCCGCGGGCAGTTTGAAATCGATTCCCAATTCGCGGTTCAGGCGCTCGGTGAGATCGCGATCGATCAACGAGAGCGACACCTGGTTGTGGGTATTGCCGGTGGTGAAGTAGTGCAGCGTGTCGCCGTCCGCCCAGTAGGCCACTGCCGAGTAGATCGTGTGGTCCTTGAACGCCAGCAGGTAGCGCGTGGAATCCGTGGCCGGCTCAGGCTCGTCGACGGTCTGCGGCTGGTAGATGGGCATGGGCTGCCGCTGCATCGTGGTGGTGTAATCGCCATCCGGCCCGAACTGGATCATTACGGGCGTCGCCTGCTGCCGCGGATAGACGAACATCACACTGGGCTGCTGCTGCGGCGGCGGCGCTTCTTGCGGGACATAGGAACTGTCGTAGCCGCCGACATACACCGGGAAGGCGTAGACATAAGCCGGTGCGCTACGCGTGGCGCGGCCATTCAAGGGATTGGTCCGGCGGAAGTTCTGGTTCTGCCCGATGCCCGCGGTGGTCTGGGTCGGGGCGCCAACGCCTGGACGCGCGCCGATCACCGGGGCGCCGCCATTCACCGGCGCGGTCTGCGCGCCACCCGGAAATACCACGCTGCCGAAATTGCGCGTAATGCCTGGAGAGGTACTGGAAGTTCCGCCGGGGAACACGACGCTACCAAAGCTGCGGTGCACCGCCTGGCCGAACACACCGGTGGACAAGGCCAGCGGAAGAACAATGGCGAGTGCTTTCATGGCAAACCCCCTGACGGAATTGTACCGCTACGGCAGTCAAGCCGGGGGACAGACAGTCAAGCCGGGGGATAGACAGTCAAGCCGGGGGACAGACAGTCAAGCCGGGGGACAGACAGGACTGACAGCGAATTCCCGGCAAACTGCGCCGGGAATCCATGTCAGTCTTGTCTGTCCCAGGGTTACTTCTTCTTCGGAGCGAGCGGAGGCGGAGTTTGCGTCGCCGGCCGCGCGATAGCCGGAGCGGCGCCGGCGGGAGGCTTGGCCGCGGTCGGGGCGGTGCCCGGGTTGGCCTGGTCGTAGAGCTTCACGATGTCGGTGGTAATATCGATGGTCTGAGAAGCCCATAGCACGGGAGTCTGCGGATTGCTGACGTCCAGCACCAGGGCGTAGCCGTTAGCCGTGGCGAATTTCTCCAGCACCGCCATCACCTTATTTCCCAGCTCCTGCATGATCTTGCCCTGTTCCGCGTCCAGATCCGCCTGGGCATCTTCGGTATCGCGCTGCAAGCTCTTGTTGTTGGCATCGATGTCGCGCGTGAGCTTGGCCTTGGCCTCTTCGCTCATGGTGGCGCTGCCCTTGCGGAACGTGTCCTGCAAGGCCGCAATGTCGGCCTGCTTCTTATCCAGATCGGCTTTCTTAGGCGCAAACCGGCCCTGTAGCTCGGCGGCGGCCTTCTGCCCGTCCTTGGTCTGCAGAATGGCGTTCTGCACGTGGATGATGGCCACCTTGGCCGGCGTCTGGGCATAGGCCATCGCGGCCATGCCGAGGACCAATGCGGGGAAAACTACAAAATTCTTCTTCAAGCTGAAAACTCCTAAGTGTGAGAATACTACAATATTGCCGCCGGGCGCTCCAGGCTAGAACGTCCTGCCAATTGTAAAACGGAACATGGTCCGTTTTTCGAAGTAGGGGAACTGCTGTCCGAACTGCGTCACCGAATTGATGAACGTGTTCTGGTTCGGGAAGGAGGAGCGGTCGGCCACGATCGGCGGCTGCAGGTACTCGCGGACCACCGAAGGGTTATACGCCCAGTAGAGGCGGAAGGGCGCGTTGACCACCGGCAGCATCACCTGCAGTTCCACACCCGTGGATGCTCGAATCTTCTGCGTACCGGGAGCGATGAGCACGCGTCCGTCGAAACCGGCCTGTGGGAACTGGTTGTTGAGACTGTCGACGCGGCTCGGATCCATGGTGAGCTGGCTGGCGCGCAGGACCTTGTTCATACCGACATCGCCGAAGAACGCCATCGTCACCGGCCCGACAATCGGAATGCGGTACTCGAAGTTAGTCACCACCTGGGCGTCGCCGCCCGGCGTGATGAGCTGATAGCTGGGAACCGTCATCGTTACCGGCGTGCTGGTGATCACTCCGTTGGTAATCACCTTCTGGGTGCGCGCGCTGCCGTCATCGTTCAACACATTCACGTTGGTGCTGGAGGCGACAAACGCGATCGGCGTGATGCCCCAGATCTCGAAGCCGCGGACATCCTGCTCGCCGCCGATGTAGGTGCGCGAGAACGGCGCGATGAACTTGCCTCCGTAACCGGTGATGATCGAGGTCAACCCGTGGAAAGCCAGGATGTGACTGCGATGCCACGGCGCCGGCTTGAAGAACTTGACGTCGACGGACGGCCGCACCGTATTGATGTTGCCGCCCAGGATGCTGCCCGCGAAATCGACGGACAAGAACACGCTCCGCCCGCCGGTGGGCGAGATGGGATGATTGACGGTGTTGTAGGTATACGACGGAACGACGTGGCTGGTGCGGATTCCGCTGAGCGAATTCGGTCCGGCAACGCCGCTGAAATTGATGTACTGGAAGTAGCTCTTGGCGGCATCGGTGGTGGTCACGACGTTGGAAATGTCGAACCCGTAGGTTACGCCCACGCGGGCGAAACTGCGCTTGATGGGATAGGTGGCCGAAACCGAAAACCCGTGGCTGTTCTGCGAGTAGTTCAGCAGGTTCTGCGAACCCAGTTGGTTGTAGAGCGGAATCAGGTTGGTGCCCGACAGAATCGACGCCTCGCGGCCCTGATCGAAGTTGAAACGCCGCAAGTACACTACGAAGCCGAGTTGCAGCGGGCGGTCCAGGAAATAGGGTTCCGTGAACCCCAGGCTGACATCGCGCATGCGCGTGCCGAGCTGGCTTTCCAGCGATAGAGTTTCGCCCAGACCGAGGAAGTTGTTGGTGGAATAGTTGAATCCGACGAAGCTGCCCGCAATGCCGCTCACGCCGCCGTTCAGACCCACCGAGTTCTTGCCGCGCTCCTTCACCTTGAGGGTGATGTCCACGGTATTGCCGCTGCGCTTGATGTCGGCGGCTTCTTCCTTCTTGAGCATTTCGAAATAGCCGAGCTGGTTGAGGCGCAGGACGCTGTAGTCCCAGAGCTCGGTATTGAACATGTCGCCTTCGTCGAGCAGGATTTCGCGGCGGATGACTTTATCGCGCGTCGTGGTGTTGCCCGAGAAATCGATGCGCCGGATGAAGAACTGCTTGCCTTCGTCGGCGGTCAGGGTGAGATCGATCTGGTCGCTGCCGTCCTCGGCCGGATGGAAGTCCGGCTCCGGAACGAAATCGATGTAGCCGAACTTGCCGTACAGCTTGCGCATGTTCTCGATGCCCTTGCGCAGCTTGTCGGTGGAGAAGATGTCGCCGGTGGTCATGCCGAACAGCGGCTTCATCAGCACCTCGGGCGTGCGGAACAGCTTCACCCCGGTGAAGTTCATGTTGCGCAGATGGTAGAGCTTGCCTTCTTCCACCGGGAGCGTGATATCGGCCGAAATGCCGGGCATGTTCATCTTGATGAGCGGCAGGCGCCAGCCCTTCCCGCCGCGGTGCTGGATATCCACCGTCTCTTCCAAGGTCTTGGCCGTAAAATATCCGGCATCCTGATAGGCCTGCCGGACGCGCTCCTTGTCCTCTTCGAGCTTGGCCCGGTCAAAGGTGGCGGGGAAAATACGCTCGAACAGAATCGAGTGAGGGATACCGATGCCCTTGGAGTTCTTCATGTTGCGGATCACCCACCGGTCGTCTTTTGCGGTGTTGTTGGCGATCTCGATGTTGCCCACCTTCACCTTGGGGCCCTCGTTGACGACGAAGGAAACCTTCAGGGACGAAGGGGGAATCTGCTCGATCTGCGGATCCACCGTGGCGTACTGCCGGCCGCGTTCCGCCAGGAACTCCTTGAGCACCACCGCGGCCCGCTGGATCTTGTTGGGGTCGTACTGCGACTCCACGCTGAGCCCGACCTTGCGTTCCTTGAAGCGGTCCAGAATTTCGGAAACCGTCACGCTCTTGGCGCCCGGGTACTCGATGGAGCGGATGACCCGCCGCTCGGTGACCACGAAGCGCACGATGAGGCCGAGGCGCCCCGGTTCCGATTCGAGACGGATATCGTCGAAGCGGCCGGTGTTCCACAGAATCATGAAATCGCGGCGCAGCGTCTCTTCGTTGTAGACATCGCCCGGTTTGGAAATGATCAGCGCCTTCAGGGTGTCCTGCGGAACGCGCCGGGCGCCGCGGAATTCGAACCCTTCGATGGTCTGTCCGTTCGGGTTCACCGCCGGCGGGGCCTCTGCTTTGGGCGTTTCCAATTGCGGGCGCTGGCCCGGTTGGGCCGGGGCCGCCGGGGCCGTCGCCGGGGCGGCGGGAGGAAGGGCGGGCGGCGTGGGCGCAGGCGCCGTGGGAATGGTCTCGAAGGGACTGGGCTTCGGCGGAGTTACGGGCGGAGTCTGTTGTTGCGGCTGCGCCGGCGGTTGGCCGGCGGGCGGCTGTTGCGCGGGCGCCTGGGCGTACAGCGCCGGACAGATGGAGATGGCGCAGAAACAGGCCGGGATTACGACCAGGCGGAGACGCCTGAAAAACTTCATGCGAGCATACCTTTCCACTCTGCGCAGTTACGATGACGTTGAGACACAGACAACGGTTTCCCTATATACAGTTGAGGGTCCAAAGATGGTAAGCCATTATTTTAGCGGATCTTCGAGGCAATCAACAACGAGTGTAGCAGGCTACAGGTGTGAAGGGGTGGCACAGCTTTTGAGGGGGTTTGAGGGTGGGCGGCTTGACCGGCCAACGTTCCCTCAATCCGGGGGGAGGGTGCCGGCTGGGACGGGGCGGCGGAAGGAGTTGGCGGAACGAAGCCAATTTGGGGTGAAGTGGTTTGGGGCGAGGGATTTAGGGATGGGGGCCCGGCTGG
>JADGNS010000300.1 GCA_017883355.1 Candidatus Solibacter sp. | reverse complement strand
CTCGTGGGTGCGGGGGAACCGCTTCACCACCGCGCCCACGTACTCCAGCGCGTCCACCAGCAGGCCATACGCCGGATGCTCGATCAGCACCTCGTCGCCCGCCTCCAGCAGGGTCGCGAAGGCCAGGTAGTTGGCCCCCGAGGTCCCCGCCGCGGTCACCACGCAATCCGGATCCACCGCGTAGCGCTCGGCGATCGCCCGCTTCAGGGGCGCATAACCATAGCTGTTGTCGCCGTTGATCTCTAGCGGCGGCAACGCGCCGAGTTCGCCGAGCGGAAACGCGCCGACCCCGCTGGTGGCCAGATTAAACCGGGCGCGACTCTGCGTCTTCGCCCAGTGCATGTACTCCGATTGTTTGTGTCTCATCGCGTCTTGCGCCTGCGGCTCCAATACCAGTAGACCGGAACTCCCGTTAACATGATGCCCCACCCGCGCGCGCTGTTCAGCGGGTCCGTGACCACCGTACTCGCCACAATTCCCACACAGGCCGCCACGAATAAAGCGGTGGTGTACGGGTGCCCCGGCGCGCGATAAACCGGTCCGTCGCCGCGCTGCTGCCGCCGGAACAGGAACAGCGCCCCGGCCGCCAGCGCGAAGGCGATGAAGTCCACCGAGACTTCGTAATTCAGAATCTGTTCGTACTTGCCGGAAAACGCGATCGCCGTCGCGGCGATGCCCTGCAGCACGATGGCCGTCACCGGCGCGCCGGTGCGCGGGTTCAGCCGCCCCACGCTGGCGAAAAACAGGCCATCGCGCGCCATGGCGTTATACACGCGCGGCGCGGTCAGCATCCCCTGACTCAGGAACCCCAGGGCGGAAATCGCGATCCCCATGGCAATCCACCAGGCGCCGCGCTCCCCCATCGCCGCCCGCATGACGGCCGTCGCCGGGGTCCGCGTCGCCGCCAGTCCATCCGGCCCCAGCACCTTCAAACACACCACATTCACCGCCAGGTACAGCACCACCACGCCCGTGACCCCCGCCACCAGCCCGCGCGAGAGGTCCCGCCCCGGATGGCGCATCTCGCCGGCGACGAACGTCGAGGTCTGCCACCCGCCGTAGGCAAACGCCACCGGAATGGCGGCAGCGCCGAGGGCACCCAGCAGCCCCAGCGACACCGGCCGGTCCACTAGCGGCAGCGGATGAATCGTCCCCCCGCCCCACACCATCCCGGCCACCACCATCGCCGCGATGGCGCCCATCTTCAGGAGCATCAGCGCGCTCTGCACGTTGCTGCCGGCGCGCGCTCCCAGGCAGTTGACCGCCGTCAGCCCAAGCAGCACGGCCGCCGCGATCGCGCTATCGCTCCACGTTGCGCCGCTGATCTCCCGGTAATAGCGCGCGAAAGTGACCGCCACCGCCGCCATCCCGCCGGTCTGCGTCACCAGCAGCAGGACCCACCCGTAGACGAACGCCACGGCCGGATGATAGGCCTCGCGCAAGTAGAGATATTGTCCCCCCGCCCCCGGCAGGCGCGTCGCCAGCTCCGCCCAGATGAATGCCCCCAGCAGGGCCAGCGCCCCGCCGGCCACCCAGACTCCAAGGATGAGAAACGGGGTATGCACCTGACTAGCGACGACACTCGGGTTCATGAAGATTCCCGACCCCACGATCCCGCCCATCACGAGCATGGTCGCGTCGAACACCCCGAGCCGGCGCCGGACCTTGGTTTCTTCCAAGGCTGTAGGCTACCATACGCCAGGTACCGTCAATCTAGCTCGTGCCAGCCCTCATTAACCAACTTGCCAAATTCAACCAACCAGGTTAACGTAGTCCCATGGAGAATTGAACGCCGCACTGTAAGCTGGCGGTCGTCAGGAGCCTGGTCGCGGCGGGCAAGGTTCGCACCACCGTCTCGGCGCTCGCCAGCGGCGCAGCCATGGGGTTCGGTTTCGAGGAGATCATTGGCGTCGTCGCGGCGCTCACGCCAAGGGACTTCTACAAGAGTATGACGACACACGCCGATCACCGCGTCTGGCAGGACGTCTACCGGCCGAAGACGCTCGCCGGCGAAGTGTATCTGAAGCTCAAGGTCCTGGACGACGTACTGATCGTGTCCTTCAAGGAGCTATGAAGAAAGGAGCAATGCCATGAAATGCCCATCTTGCGGCGAGCGGAAACTGGTGCGAGACACGCGCGATATCTCGTACACCTACAAAGGCGAAACGACCACGATTCCGGCGGTACGCGGCGAGTTCTGCCCGGCCTGCGGGGAAAGCGTCCTCGCCGCGGCGGAATCGAAACGGGTCAGCGCGGCGATGCTGGAGTTCAACAAGCAGGTGAACGCCTCCATTGTCGATCCCGGCTTCATCGCGCGTGTCCGCAAGAAGCTCGCGCTCGACCAGCGGCAGGCGGCCGCGATCTTTGGCGGCGGCACCAATGCGTTTTCGCGCTACGAGAACGGCAAGACCAAGCCGCCGCTCGCGCTGGTGAAACTTCTCATGGTGCTCGACCGGCACCCCAATCTGCTGGATGAGGTCCGGGCCGGGCGATAGTCACGCAGGGGGGGAAACCGGGGGCGGGGGAAACCGGGGACAGACGGAACGTTTTCCTGAGATTATCCAGCCCTCATTCCGACTCTTCTTATTCATGGCTCGTCTTCCCCGTGTACTCTCAATCGACACGCCCCATCATGTCACGCAGCGCGGCAACGCGCGCCAACTTGTCTTCGAATCCGATGCCGACCGCCTGGTCTACCTCGACCTACTCCGGACTAACTGCGAGATCCAGCGCCTCTCGCTGGTCGGCTATTGCCTCATGTCCAACCACGTGCATCTGATCGTCGTGCCGCTTCGGCCGGAGTCGATGCCTCTCGCCTTAAAGCACACCCATGGACGGTACGCTGCCTATTTCAATGCCCGTCACGTGTCGTCGGGGCATGTGTGGCAGGGCCGCTATTACTCATGCCCCTTGGACACACCGCACTTCTGCGCTGCCCTGCGCTACACGGAGCTTAACCCGGTTCGGGCGGGCATGGTGGAAGATCCCGTCGACTATCCGTGGTCCAGCGCGGCGGCGCACTGCGGATGCGGTGGCCCAGATCCCTGGTTGGAGAGGAAGCCGTATACGGACGCGTGGGACCCGGCACGCTGGCGAGAGTACCTGAGCCAGGTAGAGGCCGTGGAGGAAGCCGACGCCATCCGCAAGAGTACGCACAGCGGCCGTCCTCTCGGAACGCCGGATTTCGTCGCGCAGTTGGAGAAGGCGCTGCAGCGACGTCTCGCTCCGCAAAAAGGTGGCCGTCCGCCAAAAGAGCAATCGGGCGAGAGGCAGACAGACTTAATCTTCCGCGCGGGGCTGAAATAGGGGTAACGTTCCGTCTGTCCCCGGTTTCTACTCCCGGCCGGCGTAGAGTTCGTCGATGCTCTGGCGGAAGTTCTCCATGGCGCGGGTGCGGCGCACCTTCATGGTGGCGGTGAGCTCGCCGTCCTCGATGGTGAAATCGCGGCCCAGGATGCGGTGCTTGCGCACCTGCTCGAAGGGGGCGAGCTGTTTGTTGACGCGGACCACGGCCTTCTGGATCTCGGCGATCACGGGCGGCGCTTGCGCGATCTCGGCGGATGGGCGGCCTTTCCACTCTTCCATGCCTTTCAGGGATTCGGCGGCGGTGAGGTTGATGGTGAACAGGGCGGTGAGGAAGGGGAGGCGGTCGCCGATCAGCAGCACCTGGCTGATCAGGGGCTCCATCTTGAAAAGACTCTCCACGCGCGAGGGATAGATTTTCTTGCCGGTGGAGGAGACGATCAGCTCTTTCTTGCGGCCGGTGATGAAGACATAGCCGTCGCTATCGGCGTGACCGAGGTCGCCGGTGTGCAGCAGGCCGTCGCGCAGGACTTCCGCGGTGGTAACGGGGTCGTTCAGGTAACCGGAAAAGAGAGCGGGACTCTTGACGAGGATCTCGTTGTCGTCGCTGAACGTGATCTCGACGCCCCCCAGCGGCTTGCCGATGCTGCCCGGCTTGGGGCGCTCGCCCGGGTTGAGCGAGACCACGCCGCCCTCGGTGAGGCCGTAGCCTTCGCTGATCGGCATGCCGATGGCTTCGTAAAACTCTCCCAGGTCTTTGCTCAACGGGGCCGCTCCGCTGGCCGCCACCCGCAGGCGGCCGCCGAAGCGGGAGCGCACTTTGCGGAAGAAGATGCGGTCGGCCAGGGCCAGCGGCAGGCGGATGCGCGGCGGCACCGGCTTGCCCTGACGGCGGTACCGCGCGGCCGCGAGGCCCAGGGCGAGCGCGCCGTAGAAGCCCTGGCGGATGGCGGCCGGGCGCTTGCGCAGCTCGGTACAGATGGTGGAGTAGATCCGCTCCCACATGCGCGGCGGGGCCAGCAGGATGGTGGGGCGCACCTTGCGGATGTCCTGGGGCAGTTGCAGGAGGCTCTCAAAGAAAGTGACCGGCATGGCCGAGCGCATGGGAAGAAACTCCATGACGACACGCTGTGCGATGTGGGCGGAGGGCAGAAAGACGACCGTGGAATCCTTGGGTCCGAGGGGCAGCGCGGCGGGGCCCATATCGATGTTGGCGACCACGCTCTGGTGGGTGACCAGCGCCATCTTGGGTTCGCCGGTGGCGCCGCTGGTCAGGTACAGAATGGCGGTATCGGAGGGGGAGACGCCGCTCAGTATGCGGGCGAGCAATTGGGCGTCGCCGGCCAGGGCGTCGCGGCCGAGCTTGCGGAGCGCATCGAGAGTGAGGGCGCCAGCGGCTTCGCCGGTGAGCAGGATCCAGTGCGCGACGGGCGCTGCGCGCAGGGGCTGTAGCGTGTTCGGGTCTTCGACGAAGACGGCGCGCGCGCCGGAGGCTTGGATGGTGCGCACCAGGTCCGGGGCCGGATAGTTCGGGTACATGGCGGCGGCGATGGAGCCGTTGGTAAGGATGCCGAGATCGGCCAGATAGAACTCGAGGCGGGTTTCGGAGTTGAGGGCTACGACGTCGCCTTTGGCGATGCCCAGCGTGCGCAGGCCGGCGGCGATTTCCTCGGCGGCGCGCCGGTATTGGTTCCAGGAATAGACATGGTAGGAGCCATCGGGCGTGGGTTGGCGGAGGGCGGGGGCGTCGCCGTGGACGCGCGCGGTTTCCTGGAGTACCTGGTACAGAGTGCGGGGAGTCACTTCAAGCAATTTATCACGTAACGGCGGCAAGCGATGCGGCGGGTTAGACGCTGACTACCGGACAGGGGGACTGGCGGATGATGGCGTAGGAGTTGGTGCGCAGGCGGCCGAAATCGCCGGCGGCGCTGCCGCGGCCGATCACCACGGTGCCGGCGCCGGTGCGGGCGGCGGCGGAACAGATGATGCGCGCGGGTTCGCCGGCTTCGAGCAGCAGATCCGCCTCGGCGCCGGTTTCGCGTTGCAGGCGGAGCAGCTCTTCTTCGGCGATCTCGCGAATTCCGGTGCGCCAACTGAGGTCTGGTTCGTCGCCGGGCTCGGAGTGGGCGGCGATGGCGTGGATCAGGGTGAGGTGTCCGTGAAACTCCCGCTGCAGCCAGGAGGCCCAGGCCAGCGCGCGGGCGCTTTGCGGGCCGAGGTCGACGGCGCAGAGGATTTTGCTGAACGGTGCGTCCACGGGGCGCGCCTCTTCCATGTGAACACCGGTCCAGACGGGACAATCGGCATCGTGCAGGACCTTGGCGGTATTGGATCCCAGGATGAAGCGGCGGAAGGGTCCGTACCCGTGGGTGGGCATGGCGATCAGGTCGATGTGTTCCTGGCGGGCGAACTCCACGATTTTGCCGGCGGGGTCGCCGTGGAGCAGGAGGCGACGGGCGTTGAGTCCGGCGAGCGCTTCGGCTTCGAAGGCGTTGAGATCGCCAGCGGCCTGGTCGGCGCGCGCGCGGTAGATGTCCACCAACATGGAGCCGGCGATCTGCATGGAACCGAATTCGGAATGCAAGGGCGCCAGCACGTGGACGAGAATGAGCTCCGAGTGGAAGTGGAGGGCGAGAGCGCGGGCGTAGCGCACGGCGAGGGCGCTGCGTTCGGAGAAATCGATGGGCACGAGGATCTTGGCAAGGGAATTCATGATCGTCTCTCTACTTAGGATAAGACGATCCGGAATCGGGACGCCAGCGGGGGCTACCTTTGGATGGCCGGCGCCGCATCCCGGCTCGAAGGGGATACGCCGCTTCGGGAGGCGGCGGCTTCCAGGTAGCGCAGGGCCTGGCGGGTCAGTTCGGGGACCACCGGGTCCGGGTGACGGAGCAGCCGGACGAGCATCCGGATCCAGGCGAGTTCAGCGGGATCGATCCCGATCACGGGGACGGTGTTGGCCATCGGCAAGAGTCTCTCAAGGATCTCTTCGGCTACGGTTGGGGAAATGTTGAATGCTGGAGATCTTCGGCAGGCTGCCGATAAGAACCACTGTGAAGATGTCCTGTCGCGGGAAATCCGCGACGGGGATCCTAGCGAAGGAGTCGTTATGGATTTTACAGCAATCGATCGTAGCGTAACCGGGATCCATGCGCCAGCGCC
>JADGNS010000299.1 GCA_017883355.1 Candidatus Solibacter sp. | reverse complement strand
ATCAGGGTCAGAAAGCGATCGGGATTGGGGGAGTGGATGACGAGTCCCACGCCCTCGTTTTCGCGGTCCGGATTGCCGGTGGGGCGCGCTCCGTCCAGATAGGGCAGCACGGCGGTCATGGCACGCGCCAGGGGCGGATGCTGCGGTTCGTAGCGGTACACGTGCTTCGCCAGGTATTCCAGACCGCAGGCAAAGTGCTGCGGCTCATCGAAAGTCATACCGAGTTGCGAGTAGGTAGCCGCGATGCGCAGACCGCCGATCGCCATGCAGCACAGGGCGATCACGAGGGCCCGCTTCTCCAGGAGGGGAAGGATGCGCGCATCCCACAAGCCCGGCGGGGCAGCCTTCGCGGCTTGCGGCACGGCGCGCGCCGGCTCTTTCGCTTTGTTCCTGGACACCGGACAGACCCTTCCGGATTAAAGCTCGATGCCGAGTTCGGCGGCCACCTTCACGAGGGTGGTAATCAGGCGCTCCACATGCTTTTCGGTGTGCGCGGCGGTGCACGAAATGCGCAGCAGGTTTTGCGCGGCCGCTGGACGCAGCACCGGATTGATGTAGATGCCTTCTTCGAGCAATCGCTTGCAGAGGCGGCACAGATCGAGTTCCTGCTGGATGACGACCGGCACGATCGCCGTCTCGCCGGGCAGCACGTTGAACCCGCGAGAGCGCAACTCGTCGCGCAGCAACTGCGCGATGCGCAGCAGATGGAGGCGGCGCTCGGGTTCCTTCTTCATGATCTGCAACGCCTGCCCCGCCGCGGCCACGCTAGCCGGCGGCAGACTCGCCGAAAACATGAACGGCCGCGCCGTATGCTTCAAATAATCGACCACGGCGCGCTCGCCGGCAATGAAGCCGCCCACCGATGCCAGCGACTTGCTGAAGGTGCCCATCACGATATCGACATCGTCCAGCACGCCCAGGTGCTCGGCCGCGCCGGCGCCCGTCGCGCCGAGCACGCCGATGCCGTGCGCCTCATCCACATAGGTGCGCGCGCCATAGGGCTTGGCCAGTTTCATGATGCCGCGGAGGTCGGCGATGTCGCCTTCCATGCTGAACACGCCTTCGCTGACGATGAAGATCTTTTCTTCGGGCGGGCAGTTCTCCAGGCACCGCTCGAAGTGGTCCATGTCGTTGTGGCGGAAACGGACGGTGCGCGCCGACGACCGCAATGCGCCTTCCACGAGGCTGGCGTGGAGGTTGTGATCGCAGATCATCACGTCGCCCTTCTCGGTGAGCGCGCTGAGTGTCCCGTAGTTGGCCTGGAACCCGGTGCCAAAAGTAATCGCGGCTTCTTTATGTACGAGTGCGGCGAGTTCGGCTTCCAGTTTGACGTGAACATCCAGCGTGCCGTTGAGAAGGCGCGAACCGCTGCAACCGCTGCCGTACTTCTTGACGGCCAGCACGGCGGCTTCCTTCACCTTGGGATGCGTGATCAGGTCCAGATAATCGTTGGACCCGAACATCAGCACTTTGCGGTGCCCCATACGCACTTCGCCAGGCCCACACCCTTCGCGGTCCCCAAAAACCTCGAAGTACATGTACAGGCCGGCGGACTGCAAGTCACTCGGACGAGTGAAATTCCGGCATTTCTCGAAAATGTCGTTCGAGCCGCTGCCTTTTCTTTTGCCGGTGATGTCGCTAGTCGATACGCGCATGATCCTCAATTCCAATTATAGATTCGATATGTCTTGTAGCGCTTGGCCCCCATCACTTCTAGTGAGCGATTCATGAGCACGTTGTCTTCGAGAATCCAGGACATCTCGCAGTCGCCAAATCCCAGTTTCCGGGCGTTGCGGACCAGGGTGGCGTAGAAACCCGCCGCCAGGCCCGAAGCCCGGTACTCCTCGACGACCCCGAGGGCAAGGACCCGTACATTCTTGATCAAACGTTGATAATACAGGATTTTGAGCAGCCCCGTCGGGAAGAGGCTTCCGTTGGCCGGCTTAAGCGCCTGATTCACGTCCGGCAATGCCAGCGCAAACCCCACTACACGGTCCCCCACTTCCCCAATCAGCACCAGATCGGGCTTGAGAATCATCTTCATCTCTTTGCCCATCAGGGAGAATTCTTCGCGCGTCATGGGGATGAATCCCCAATTGCGCTGCCACGCCGCTCCGTAGACTTCCCATATGCGCGCCACATCGTTTTGGAAGTCCTTCATGTTGATGGGACGAACGCGCACGCCGGTAGTCTGCAACGCTTTCCCGGCGATGCGGTCGATCTTTTTCATCTCGATGGTGTTGGCATTGCTCAGGTAGGCGTAGAGATCCTTAGCCTTAGACAGGCCGGCCTGGTCCATCAGCCCGGGGTAATACCGGGGGTTGTAGGGCATCATCACCATCGGCGAAGCATCAAATCCGTCCACCAGCATGCCGCATTCGTAGTTGGTGGATGGGTTGACCGGGCCGCGCAGGAAACTGGCGCCCTTGTCGAAAGCCCATTGCCGCGCCCGTTGCAACAGCGCGCGTGCCACCTCTACGTTGTCTACACTCTCGAAGAAACCGAAAAAACCGGCGTTCTCATCATGGAACCGATTGTAGTTCCGGTCGATGATGGCGGCTACCCGGCCCACCACCTTGCCACCCTCCCGCGCCAGGAAGAACTCCGCTTCGGCGTTGGCGTAAAAAGGATGCTTTTCGCGGTCCAACAACTCTTTGACCGCGATGCGCAACTGCGGCACCCAATACGAATCGTTACGGTAGATCGAGAAGGGCAGTTCCACGAACTCATTCAGAGCCTTCTTGCCGGCCACTGCCGTGATTTCAATACCTCCCAATCATAGCCCCTTTGGAGACAATATTCGGTACAGCTTGGGTGCCGTCAAAATCAAAACCGCCGCCGTAATCATCCCGGCCAGCAGGTCAACCGTATAGTGGTATCGAAGATAAACTGTAGCAAAAATGATGAGCGGAGTGTAGGCCAAATAGATCCGGAACCAGCGGTTGGAGACCATCCGGCTGCCCCACCAGGCGAGGATGGTGAGTTCCGTGTGACCGCTCGGAAAGCAATCATAATGGGCGGATTCCAGACGGTCGAGGCCGCTTTGCATGGCCTGAAACAACCATAAACCGCGCAGCGGGAAGTGCTGCAAATCTTTAAGAAGAAAGCGTGGCCCCCGGGCCGGAACCAGAATATAGCCGATGTACGAGGTCAAAAATCCCAGGGCGATTAAGAAAGCATAATATTGAAAATCCCGGGTACGCCGCCTGTGCCAGAGGACCCAGGCAATATACAGTACCGCCGGTACAAAAAGGGTGTAGATGGCTTGCAGAAACTCCGTCAGCACGGGCGTGTGGACGCGCTCCAGCCAGACGGACGGGTGGGCGCCCCAGATTCGAAAATCGAGATCCGCGAGCCATTGATCGGCATCCGAGGTCCGCACCGCCCGGATGAACAGCGCCATCTCTTTGTAGCAGGAAGCGACGTAGAGCAGCGGATACCAGTTGCGAAAGGCCCACGAGGTGGGGTTGGGCCGCTTCACCTGGTAGACAATCAGCGCGCCGCCAATCACGTTGGCCGCCAGCAGGGGGAGGGCGTCGGGCAGTGTGCTCCACCACCCAAGAATCACCACTACCGAGCAGGCAAAATAGGCGAGGAGGACCTTGTCGACCGCCCAGAAGCGGGTGTCGTACTTCACCGGGTCGGGCTTTAGTATGTCAGCCAACCCGCCTCCTTATACCAGGCCAGGGTTGCCGCCAGGCCAGCGTCCAGCGAAGTGGGCGCCACGAACCCGAGCTCCTGGGCAGCGCGCCGGGTATCGCAGGTCCACGCCATGCATCGCGCCTCGGCGATCTTCTCGCGCGAGACGATCCCGGGCTTGCCGCTCAGGCGTCCCCAGAGTTCCCCGCAGGCGCCCACGGCATAGGCCACGGCGAACGGCACCGTCACGACGCGCGGCGTGCGCGCCATGATGCGCGCCGCCGCCGCCCCCAGTTGGCGCCACGATACGGGTTTGGGATGCGCCAGGAAATACGTCCGCCCCGCCGCGCGCGGCGCGGTGAGAGCGGCCAGCAAGCCTTCCACCAGGTCCTTGACGTAAATCGCGCTGAACCAGCGTTCGCCGCCGGCGATCTCCAGCACCATTCCTTTGGAGATCGATTTCAGGAGCTGAAAGACATCCGTATCGCGCGGCCCGTAGACCACCGGCGGCCTGACGATCACGGCATCCGGCGCCAGATCGCGCACCACGCGCTCCGCATCCAGCTTGGATTTCCCGTAGTGGGTCAGCGGGTGCGCTTCGGCGTCCTCCGCCAGCGGAGCGCCGCCGGTCGCGGGCCCCATGGCGGCCAACGAACTAACGTGCACCAGCCTGATCCCCCGCCCTGCCATGGCTTGCGCCAGTTGCCGGGTGGCTCGCACATTGCCGGTATAGTAATCCTCCCGGCGCAGCGCCTTGGTGACGCCTGCCAGGTGGATCACGGCATCGCTGCCGCGCAGCGCCTCGGCGAGGCCGGCGCCGCTCGCCAGATCGCCATAGGCGGTCTCCACGCCCGCCGGGAGGGCGCGCGGCGTACGGGTACGGCGCACCAGGGCGCGCACGCTCTCACCCTTGGCAGCGAGCTTTTCCAAGAGGTGCGTACCGATGAAGCCGGTACCGCCAGTCACCAGGATCATTACTGCAACGCACTGCGGAACGCGACTTCGCCGAAATAACTTTCGGCGACGGTGCCCGTATGTTGGGAGTTGATCTGCAGCCGCAGACCCTTGACGCGTGGCGCAATCCTGCCGTAGGCACGTTCGTAATCGGCGGCGAGATTG
Source organism: Candidatus Solibacter sp. (assembly GCA_017883355.1). GTDB lineage: Bacteria > Acidobacteriota > Terriglobia > Bryobacterales > Bryobacteraceae > Solibacter. Next base: position 1,725 of record JADGNS010000299.1, on the reverse strand, counting down.
CGGCTCTCCGCGATCCACTTGTTGGCTTCCGCGGCGCCGGATTGGCAGACCACGGCGAAAATGCGCACCAGCGGGATATTGCTGGCGTTTTGCATGGTTCCCTTGGGCGCGCTAGAGTCCCAGATGTAGGTCAGGATCCGTTTGTCGGAGAAGGCCACCAGCACCTGGGCAGCCTGGTCGTCGGTGGAGGCGCGGCGGAAATCGCCGCCGCCCGGCAGTTGAGCTACCTTCCAGTGCCAGGTCAAAAAGGGCATTTGGGCGGGGTCCACATCCACCGAGTGCTCCAGCGCAAAAGAACTCTTCACGCTCTTGAGATGCAGGCAACTTTCGGTTTCCTTGCAGACCGAAATCTGCGGACTGCCGTGGTTCATCTTGATCTGCCAGTCCAGGGGCAGACGTCCCGAACCCCAATTCGCGGTATTCAATACGATGAAAGCCAACGGGGAGGTACGTGCCTGGAACAGGAAAACAAGAAAGCTGCAAACCAGCAGATACTTTTTCAATGGACCTCTCACGCGCGTTTGCCGCCGTGCCTTCTATTACTATCGCATGAATGGCGTGGCTTTCGCCACTGATGGGGCTGACGTTGGCTCACTTCGGCGAAGCGGCAGCCCTGGTATCGGCTTTACTCGAACAGATCGCAGACCGGGACCAGCGTCTCCGGGTTCTCCGTGCGCAACTCCGCGACGTCCTGCATGCCGCCGGGAGTGCAGCGCCAGGCGTGCCGTGTGGCCGGATCGAGGATCCAGACGTAGGGGACGCCGAAAGCCAAGTAGTCTTCCACCCGTTGGCGCATTTCCGCAAGACGATCGTCCGGGGAGAGGACCTCGATGCAAATGAAGGGCGGGGTCCGGACGATCTGATCCGGAGGCTCGCCTACGACCAGACAAACGTCTGGAACGCGAAAGCGCGTCGCCAAGACTTGAACGCGCTGTTCTACGAAGGCCCAGAGCCCCCACTCCTTCCGGTGAGACCGGTAATAGAATGCGATCTCCGTCTGCAGCCGGGAATGATCCTTTTCGCCCAAGTTCCGCTCCAAAACCACACCGTCGACATAGTCGCAATCCGGGCGGTAGCTGGTGCTCAAATACTCGCGGACGCTTACCAGTGACCCCGTGGCCATAAAAGTCCCTCTTCCCTAAAATAGCAAAACCGCCGGCGAACCAGACAGGCCCACCGGCGGTTGGAATTGCGTCGCGATCACTCGGCCAGCGATTCTTCGCCGGCCTCAGGCGGGCCTAATCGCGATCGAAGAGGGCGTCGAGGGGCACTACGATCTCAGGATCTTCCGTGCGGAGTTCGCTCACTTCAGAGACTCCGCCCACGGTGCAGCGCCAGGCCTTGCGGGTGCGCGGGTCGATGACCCAGACGTAGCGGACGCCGAAGTTGAGGTAGTCGGCGACGCGATCCTGCATGTCTGACAGACGATCGTCTTTGGACAGAATTTCGATGCAAATAAAAGGCGGCGTTCTGAAGATTTGTTCCGCCGGTTCACCTAGGACCACACAGACATCCGGCACACGGAAGCGGGTGGGTGAGATCTGCACGCGCTGCTCCGGCACGACGCGAAGTCCCCACTCCCTGCGCCGGGCATGAAAATAAGCAAACACCTCGCCTTGTAGACGCGCGTGGTCGTATTCTCCAAAATTGCGCTCCAAGACCACCCCGTCAACGTAGTCGCAATCCGGGCGGTAGCTGGTCGATAGATATTCCCTAACGCTTACC
>JADGNS010000298.1 GCA_017883355.1 Candidatus Solibacter sp. | reverse complement strand
GCCGCGGCGGCAGCGGAGGAGACGAGCAGGGCGCGCCGCGAAATCAGGGGAGGGTTCACTCTGATATTTTAAGCCCCGCCGGGGGGAACGCGCGGCTCATGTTATGCTGAAACAAGCCCGCAAGAGCACAAGCCGGAGAGATGGCCGAGTGGTTGAAGGCGCACGCTTGGAAAGCGTGTATAGGGGAAACTCTATCCAGGGTTCGAATCCCTGTCTCTCCGCCAGTTGCCAAAATTTCTCGACTCCGGCTGCCAGCCTGCCCCGCATCATCAGTGATCACATCGGTGATATAGTCTTGGCTGGCCGCTATGCCAATAAAACCCATCCGGTACGCTTTCGCTACGCTGCTGTTGACGGCACTGGGAGTGACCTCCGGCAATGCCCAAAACACGCCGCGCGCACCGCTGCCGCCGCTTCCCGCGCCTCTCGCCGTGCCGAAGCCAGGGCCGGCCAACGATGCGCCGTACGCTCCGCTGCCTATTCTGCCGGGCGGCGTCGTAGTACCACTTTATCCGCCCGGCTCGCCGTTGCTAAAAGCGGAGCGCGTCCGCGAGGCCGAGCAATACAACATGAGCCAGGCCGTGCCGGGACGCATCAACAGCATCGTCAACATTCACAACCCCTCGATCGAAGTACACACAGTGGATCGCGGGCTGAACACCGGCGCCGCCGTGATCCTGGTGGCGGGGGGCGGCCACAATACGCTGAACGTCGGCTCGGAGAGCGCCGATTTCGTCTCCTTCTTCTACAACTACGGGGTCAACACCATCATCCTGCGGAATCGGCTGCGCAAGGATGGCTACGACGTGCAGAAGGACGCGGTGAACGATGCCCAACAGGCCGTTCGACTGGTGCGCGCGTACGCCAGGGAATGGGGCATCGACCCGAACAAAATCGGCATCATGGGTTTCTCGGCGGGCGCGGAATTGGCCGCTCCGGCGGCGGTCCTGTTTGAAGACTTCGACAAGAAGAACAGCGACCCCGGCGATCCCCTGGCGGGGATTTCTTCGCGGCCGGACTTCGTAGGCATCATCTATCCGGGTCCCACGCCCTTCGCGCGCAATCGCACCGCGCCGCCGATTCCGCGCAACGTGCCTCCGGCATTCCTCGTCTGCGGCGGCTCGGGCGACCGGGTGCATGCGGTCTGGGCAATCGAATACTTCAACGCGATGCTCGGGATCAATGTGCCGAACGTCGAGATGCACATTTACGGCAATGGGCGGCACCCCGGCGACGCCCTGCCCGACGGCAGCCGCATGACCGGCGGATTGACGGACCGCAACGACACGCCGTTCGGCACCTGGCAATACCGCTACATCGAATGGTTCCGCGATCTCGGCTTCCTGCAAAAACCTGGAGTGGAGACGAAGGCTGCCAAGGATATTGCGGCTTTCGTGAGTGCGCCCGCGCGTTGAGGTGAGATCGCTTTACAGGTGATCCTTCTTCTCCGCCGGCTGGCGGAAGCTGCGCTCTACCATGTCGTTGACATCGGTGGAGACGGGGCCGTCGCGCCACAGCCAGCGCATCATCTCGGGCAGAATCATGCCGCCGAACTTCTGCCCGTGGAGGTTCATGCTCCACGAGTAGTTCACGTCATAACCCTTCTGCGTGAGCGCTTTCATGAGACGGACGTTCTGGTAAAACCAATCGCGCTTCTCGTCGTAGACACCGGCGCGCTGGCCGCGGTTATCATTGCGCCCGTCGCAGAGGAACACGCGAATGGGCTTCTTCTCGCTGGCCAGCACGCGCTCCGGATATACGTAGCCGCCCTGCAAGTTCACGAAGCTGCCCACATTGCTCAGCACCTTGCGAAAAGCGTTGGGGCGTTCCCACGCCACGGCGAACGCGGCGATGGCGCCGGAGCTGGATCCGCCGATGCCATGCTGTTCGGGGTCCTTCGAAATGTTGTAGTCCTTATTGAGCGCCGGCATCAGTTCTTCGGTGATCACTCGGGCGTACTTATCGTCGGGCGTGTTGTACTCGATGCCGCGATTGGTGGTGCCATCGCCCCAACCGGTTTGCGGGCTGGGCTCGACTTGATCCGGCCGGCGGCCCGGATTGATAAAGACTCCGATCATCACCGGAATCTCCCGGCGGTAGATCAGGTTGTCCATCACATTCTGGGTGCGCAGATCGCCATTCTCGTCCTTGAACGCCTGCCCGTCCTGGAAGACCATCAGGCTCGCCGGTACCGCCGGATCGTACTGCGCCGGCACGTAAACCCAATACGTGTGCTGCGTCCCCGGATACACGCTGCTCGGCAGGGTGAAGGGCCCGCGGATCTCGCCCTTGGGCACGCCTTCCTGGGGCAGGGAGTCGGGACCGAGACGGTATTGCGAATTCGGATTCGGGCCCGGCGGCATGGGTGCTTGTGCGCCACGCCCCGCCGGCGCCTGAGGCGGCGCCTGCGCGAAAGCCGCGAGCACTAAGCCCGCCACTGCCAGAGTAAGGAATGATGCGGTTCGTTTCTTCATAGCGGGTGGGACAGACCATCGCTTTTTGTGGTCTGTCACGTCTCGCTGATTATATACGATCCGCCGATCCCCGCCTGAGCAGCGCCGGGGCCACAGCCCATACCAGGGTCGCCGCCATGATGGCGGCGATCAGCCAGGCTTGCATTTGGAGCGCTCCGTTGCCGCTGCCCATCAGTTGCATCATGGGCGTGCGCAGGGCCATCAGCCAGATTACCAGGGCATAAGTCAGATAGTTGCGGCGGGCGAAAAACCAGCAGAAGGCGATGCCCGCGCCGGCCATGACGAGCGACCCGGTGTAGGCCAGGAGGAACTCGCCGGGGGTGCGAATCTCGCCGGGCAGTGTGGCGCACAGGGCGAGGAGTACCGCGCCGTAGCGCATCCAGGGCCTGGTGAGTTGCCAGGCGAGCAGCGCCAGCAGGCCCAGCAGGGCGGCATCGGTGAGCAAACCGCGGACCGCGTTGGCGAGCGCGGCGAGCGCGGGGGCGGCGCTGGCGATGATGTCCGGGCTGGCTATGGAGAACAGAGCCTGGGCGTGGAAGCGCTCCGCGAGGATCCCCTGGAATTGGTGGATGGCGAAAGCCATGCCGATGGCTGCCAGCAGAGCCGCGATGGCATCCCAGGCCATGGCGGCGCGACTCGCGCGGCGCAGCGCGGGCACGGCATCGGGATAGAAGGTGACAACCAGCGCGGCGGCGCCCCCCATCAGCAGGAAGCCGAGGACGGCACTCATGGCGAGCGATACGTACATCATCGCCTGGAAGGTCTCCAGCGGCACATCGGTGCGGTAGTTCCTGAGCATCAGGCCCACGGAGAGCAGCGGAGCTACGGGGAACAGCAGGGTAGCGGGGATGGCAAGGCGGATGGCGGCGCGCCAGCGGACGATGCCCTGGCGCGTGCCCTGGATGAGCAGCCACAAGGCATAGACCACGAGGCCGGCGATCACGGCGATCTTCAACACCGCGATGATGATGGCGAGGGCGTTCTCCTGCTCGCGGCCGCGCTGCCAGGCTTCGGGCAATTTCCAGAAGCCGCGCGCCGAGGTGACGAGGTCGCCACTGACCCTCACCTCCACGCGCCAGTGAGTCTGGTCTACGTTGCGTGGGTCGCCAGGGCGGGCCTCCCAGACCAGCGAATGGTCGCGGCGCGCTTTTTTCTTTTCGGCGGCGGACTCCTTGAGGTCCATGGCGGCGGTGTCCCAGCCCAGGGATGCGGCGAATTGGGCGGCGATTTCACGGGCGCGTTCGGGAGGGATATCGGCGCCGGGACGGGTCTCCGGGATGGTGTGGCCGAACGCGGTGATTTTGCCGGTCTCCGGATGGACGCCCACGATGATCTCTTCGGGGTCGAGCGACTTGAAATAGCGCGTTGCCCATACCTGCATGGGACGGTTGCGCTCGAAGAGACGGGATGCGGCGCCGACGGGGAGTCGCTCCAGGAAGTACTTGCCGGCGAGCGAATCGGCGCTCTCCCAATGGGCGGCGGGGTATGTGACGTGCTGGAAAGCGGCCGGGTCGAGGCCGCGGGACCGCACGAAGGCGTCCGTGGCGGCGCGCGCCCGATCGCGGGAGAGGCGGTAATCGGGCGATTCGCCGAAGTGAGCAACGGGGATTGCCAGGGAGGCGAGTCCAAGGGCAAGCACGGCGGCGGCGGTCCAGCGCAGTCGGACGCCGAGTGGCCGGTAGGGCAGGGAACCGGGCCGCGCCGCTTCGCCGGCGGGCGGCGCGGTTGGATCCGGACCCAGAGGGTACCCCGCCTGCGTGCCTGACGGTGCCGCATCCGGCGTGGCGGGCGGCACGTCTGGTTCGGCCACGTCATCGCGGTTCAACAGGCCGGTCTCCGGCAGGAAGCCTCCGTGCCGCCAGTAGGCAACCAGCGCGATCAACACCGGAAGCACCATGATTCCGGCGGCGCCCAACCCGGAGAGCTTGAAGTAGAGGCTCTCGGAGCGCACCAGCAGCATGGCGCTGTACATGGCGTCGACGGAATAGTGCCACACCAGCGTCGGCAGGATGCCGAAGCGCAGCATGACGATGCCCAGCGCCACGCCGCCGATGCCGACTTCCACGCCGCGGATGTAGAAGGGCTGCTGCGGATACCCGGCATGGCCGAAGCCCCATATGAAGCCCGCCAGTATCACCGCCACCACCATGTTGCGCGTCACCTTGCGCAGAAACGGGATGGCGAACATGCGGAAGAGGAACTCTTCACTGACGGCGGGCAGGAAGCCGCCGAAGAGCACGAAGGCCCAGGGGAATTTGGTATTGAGCAGGTCGGTGTAGGGCACGTCGGCCGGAGACCAGGCGCCGTATTTGTAGGCCACGATGTAGAACCCGGTCTGGTAGGCGATGAAGATGCCGGTGAGCGTGATGCCGAGGATGGAGCCCAGGAAGAAGCGTTTGGTGCGCAGCCCGCGCAGGGTGAAGAGATTGCCGAATGAAATCTTGTCGCCGAACATTTCGCGGTAGAGGGGTTCGGCGCCGGCGGTGAGGATGAACAGGAGGCCGCCCGCGCCGAGCGCGGCGAGCAGCGCGTTGAGAAACTCGCGGGAGAGGAAACTGCCGTAGGAATCGGTGGTGGGATAGCCGAACTCGTGCAGCGGGAACTCATTCAACTGCGCCAGGAAGGCGAGCACGATGGCGGTCACACCGACCAGGGAAGCGCGCCGCCACGGTACGTCGTGACGCCGCACGCGCAGGATGATGACGATCACCATGCCGACCACCAGCACCAGCATCACGGCGGTATCGATGGTGGAGGCGACCTCGTTCTTGGAACGGAGGCGCTGGTAATCGCGGGTCCACTGTTCGGGGATCTTGAGGTACTCGCGATAGCCCCCGACTTCATTGCCGAGGACAGTGACCTCCACGCGGTTGGTGGCATCGCCCAACTGGAAATCGCGCTCTTTCCAGGTGAAGGTGCGGTCCACGCGGCGGGGGCGGGCGGCGTCTGTGGCCTCGACGAAATCCAGCCCGGCGGGGTCGCGGGCGAGGCGGGTGCGCAGGAACTCTTCGGCCAGCGCGCGGGCCTGCCCGGCGGTGGCAGCGGGGCGGACGGCGTCTTCGGGCAGTTCATGGGAGAAGCCCGCCAGTTGGCCGAGAGGCGTGATCTCGACGTTGAACTCTTCCTTCTGCAACGGGCGGAACCAGCGGTAGCCCCACCGCCACAGACGGACGCGCGTGCCCATGATCCGGTTGGCGCGCTCCAGGCCTACTTCGCGTTCCAGGAACGTCTTGGCCTGTTCGTCGAAGGTGAACTGCGCCGCCTGACGATAGGCTTCGAGACGGTATCCTTGATCGCTCAAGAACCTCCCGGCGATGGTGCGCGCGTCTTCCCGGCTCACCTTGAAATCGATGGACGCCTCGGGAAACGCACGGTAAAAATTGCGAACGCTGAACCAGGTAGTGGACCCCAGCAGGGCCGCGCAGATGAGGATGAAGCGGTAGTCCGAGGCGCGGAGACTTTCTTTCATGGTGGTGGCCTTCAGCCGGTGTGGTGGATCCGGGCCACCAGTTTACTCTTTCACGGCCCAGTGCAGGCCGATCCCGCCGAGGATGTAGCGGCGGGCGTCCACCTGGCAGTAGCCGGTGCGCTGGAGCAGCAACGAAAAATCGTCGATGGAGACAAAGGATCGAAGCGAATCGGGAATGTAGGTATAGACGCGGGGTTTGCCGTGGAGGACAAATCCCCAGAAGGTGCCTTGCGCGTAGAGATAGCCCAGGTACAGCGGGCGCATGAAAGCGTTGGAAGGTAGAAAGAAATCCAGGGAGACCAGCGACCCGCCGGGACGGGTGACGCGCTCGATCTCGCTCACCGCGACGCCGAGATTGGGGAAATTGCGCAGACCATACCCGACGAAGACGCAGTCGAACGAGTGGTCCGCGAAGGGAAGCATGCCGGCATCGCCGCAGACAGTGTGTCGGACGCCGCGATCGCGCGCCAACTGGAGCATGCGCTCCGTGATATCGACGGCAACGGCGAGCGATCCGGGGTATCGCTGTCGAACCATGAGGGAGAAATCGCCGGTACCGG
>JADGNS010000297.1 GCA_017883355.1 Candidatus Solibacter sp. | reverse complement strand
CTGATGAGCACCTCGTATCGGGATTTCGCACCGCGGGTAGGGATTGCGGTCTCGCCAGATTCCAAGACGGTGGTGCGCGCCGGCCTCGGCATCTTCTACAACCAGGAAATCGGCAATGCATATTTCGACCTGGCGCGAAATATCGCCGGCCGCGTCACCATCACCTCAAACACGGGAATACCGAATCTCTTCTACAGTAATGCGATCCCCGGCGGCAGCGGCGCCACGGCCAACGTGCCGTCGCCTTTCGCCTACTCCATGGAGCCGAACCATCACACCACATATTCCATGCAGTACCTGTTCAACATTCAACGGCAGGTGACGCCGAACTGGGCGCTCGAAGCCGGGTACCTGGGTGGGCAGAGCCGGCATTTGCAGGGCTTCCAGGATGTAAACCAGTCCATTCCAGGCACGGTAGGCAGCGCGACTTCGCGTGCGCCGTACCCCGGTTTCAGCAATATCCAGTATGTGCACAACGGCGGCAACGGCAATTACAATGCGCTCAGTATCAAGGCGACGCACCGATTCCACCAGGGCTTCAGCGTGATCGGTTCGTATACCTGGGCGAAATCCATAGACACGACCAGCGGAATTCGCAACCAGGGCTTCGACACCTTATACCCGCAGAACAGCTATTGTTTGGCTTGTGAGCGCGGGCTTTCGGCATTTGACACACGCCAGCGGATCGTGACCTCTGTCCTTTACGATTTGCCGGTCGGCAAAGGCAAAGCACTGGCCATCGCCAACCCGATAGCGAACACCATTATCGGCGGCTGGCAGATGGGTGGAATCGTCACACTCCAAAGCGGCGCGCCTGGGAATCTATCGATCGGGGGTGTGGATAATGCCAGTACCGCCGCGGGCGGCTATGATCGCCCCAATTCGACCGGCATCAGCCCGTATCTCGCAAACTCTACGGCACCCAGATACTGGAATCTGGATGCGTTTACCGAAGCCCCTCCCGGACAGTTCGGCAATGTCGGGCGCAACTCAATCCAGGGTCCGGGGATTATCGGATTCGACGCCGAAGTTCACAAGCAATTCCATATGCCGTACAAGGAAGGCCACGCTCTCCAGTTCCGGTTCGAGGCTTTTAACGTTCTGAATCACCCGAACTGGGGGATGCCAAATCTGAACGTTCTATCGGGGGCGGCGCGGCCCGGTCTGTCGAGCACGGCTGCACATGCGAACTTCGGCGTGGTGACGGGGACAGCCAACAGCATGCGCCAGATCCAGTTAGGGCTGAAATACTCGTTTTGATTCGGGACTACCCGAAGGAGAATGCATGAGAAGCGTTTTGCTCGCGCTAATGAGTTGCGGTCTATGCTGGGGGCAGGCAGCGGATGATTGCAAGACCTCGTCGCTGAATATTCCAGGGGCGCCGTACCCCTGCGTCCACGCCGACCGGCGCGTAACCTTCCGCGTGGCGGCGCCGGATGCCCAGAAAGTGACCGTCCGGTTGGGCGGCGCCCATGATATGACCAAGGGACAGGACGGCCTGTGGATGGTCACCATACCACCGCAGGTAGTCGGATTCCACTACTACAGCATCGTGGTGGATGGCGCCGTGATGGCGGACCCGGCGACCCGGACCTTCTTCGGCTCGGGTTGGGACAACAGCGGGATCGAAATTCCCGAGCCGGCGGCGGATGCAGCCTACTACTCCGCCAGGGACGTGTCGCATGGTCAGGTGAGCCAGCGCTGGTATTACTCGAAGGTCACGGGCACGTGGCGCCGCTGTTACGTGTACACTCCGCCCGACTATGAGAGCAATTCGCGGTCCCGTTACCCGGTGCTCTATCTGCTTCACGGCTGGGGCGAAAACGAGCAGGGCTGGCACACGCAGGGCCACCTCGATTTCATCATGGACAACCTCATCGCCGAGAAGAAGGCCAAGCCAATGATCGTGGTGATGGATAACCTCAACGCGGTGAAACCAGGCGAGGATGCATCGCTTTACGCAGCCCGCGGCAGCCTCGCGCAGCGCTCCGTGGCGGCGGCTCCCGCTGGCGGCGGACGCGGCGCTCCCGGCGCAGGCCGCGGCGGGTTTCCCACGAACTGGGGCGGCGTGTTCACCGACACGATGCTCACCGATCTCGTTCCCATGATCGAGCGAACGTATCGCGTCGCGCCCGGCCGCGAGAACCGCGCGATGGCTGGGCTATCGATGGGCGGAATGCAATCGTTCCTGACAGTCCTCTCGAATCTCGACAAGTTTGCCTACCTCGGCGGCTTCAGCGGCAGCAGCGGCGGCCGGGGCGGATTCGACCCCAAGACGTCCAACAACGGCGTGTTCGCCGACCCCGACGCGTTCAATAAGAAGATGAAGCTCCTTTTCCTGGGAATCGGCTCCGTGGAAGGCCCAGGCACAAAGAACTTCAGCGAAGAGTTAACCAAGGCCGGGATCAAGAACGCCTATTTCGAGTCGCCGGGTACGGCCCATGAGTGGTTGACCTGGCGCCGGTGCCTGAACGATTTCGCTCCCCGGCTCTTCAAGTGAGGGGCGGCTCACACCCGTCGGGATGCCGACGCCGCCCACGCCGGTCCGATGGGGGGCGGGAGAACTTCGGCCGCTCGCGAATGGGCAGATGGAGTTCGCCCTGAAGTATATTCTGTGAAGATATGCCAGCCCCTCTGAATCCCCGTCTCGAGATGGTCGCGCTCGACGCTTTCCCCGTGCGCGAACCCGTGTCCAGGCGGGCGTACACGTGTCTGCGCCTGCGGACCCGTTCGGGCGCCGTAGGGTACGGTGAGTGTTCCAGACTCTCGCCGGCGGACCTGGGCGTCCTCAGGGGGGCGATCCAAGGCAAGGAAGCCAGCAGCTTCGAGAGCATTCGCCGCGGCTTGACGGCTTCATCCGCGGCGCTCGCCGGGCTTGACATGGCGATGCTCGACCTCGTTGGAAAGTTCACCAACGCACCGGTGTATCAGGTGCTTGGTGGGCCCACCCGCAATCAGGCACGCGCGCTCGCGCGAATCGAAGGGGACACGGACGATGCCGTAGTGGCGGCCATTCTACTGGCACGCGCGGCCGGTCACAAGGCCTTCCTGATTCCAGTGCCTGCAACGCATTCGCCAAACCACAGCGCGACGCTATTGAACGCCACCCGCCAGAGACTGGACCGTGTCCGCTCGGCGGCAGGCGAAGGCAGCGACTTTGTCCTTGACGCGGCCGGCAAACTGACTCCGGGTGACGCATCCAGTCTCGCCGCCGCGTTTGAACGGTTGCACCTGCTTTGGTTTGACGAACCCTGCCCGCTGTCGAACTTGAGCGCGGCATACCGAATCGCCAGCGAGAGCGTCACGCCGGTGGGCTTCGGCCGGTTCGCTGCCGAAGCCGGCATCTTCCAGAACCTGCTGCGCAGCGATGCCATAGACGTGGTTCGGCCCGACCTCGCGCTGCATGGCATCACTCAATCGCGCCGCATTGCGGCCGTCGCCGAGCCGTATTATGTTGCCGTGGCGCCGTTCCACGACGGCGGGCCGATTGCGACAGCGGCTGCGCTGAATCTTGCGGCCAGCCTTCCTAACTTTTTTATTCAGCAGGTACCCTTTGCGGCGGATGAACAGGACCGCCTTATGCGCGCGCGCCTCGCCGGCGACGCCACGGAAACCGTCAAAGACGGATTTCTGCAACTGCCGCGAGGACCCGGATTGGGCATCCGTGTGAACGAAGCGGCGTTTACGGAATATCGGGAGCGTGAGCCATGAACCGGCGTCATTTTCTCGCGGGAGCCGGGGGGACTGTGGCCGCAGGCAAACTGGCTGGCTCGCCCACGCGCCGCCAATCCCTATCGTCTTGCGATTGCGCGTTGCAACCTCAGGCCGCGACGCCGCCGGGTGCGGGCGCGCTTGCCTCCGTGGGCTCCAAGGTAAGGATCACCAACCTAAAGACCTTCGGCGTGACCATTCCCGGAGCGCCGCCCGACCGGCCCTACGTATTCGTGAAACTGGAGACTAACGAAGGCCTGATTGGGTGGGGTGAAGGTACGCTCGAAGGCAAAGCCGGCGCGGTGTTGGCCTGCATCAACGACTTCCGGGAGTTCGTCGTCGGCGCCGATCCGATCGCGGTGGAGCACCACTGGCAATCCATGTACGTCCACAGCTTCTACCGCGCCGGCCCGGTAATCGGCTCGGCGCTTTCCGCAATCGACCAGGCACTGTGGGATCTGCGCGGGAAGATGCTGGGTGTTCCCGTTTATAAGCTACTCGGCGGCCCTAACGATCCCGAGGGCGTGCGCGGCTATTACGTTGCCAATGCGCGAACGCTCGACGAACTGAAGCGCTTGCGCGAGACGGCACAGGCTCAAGGGATCACGGCGTTCAAGGGCGGGCTGCCCAATTACTACGAATGGATCGAGACCAACGAGAAGATCACCGAGGCCATACGCCACGTAGAGATGCTTCGTGAAGGCTTGGGTCCGGACATCGATATCGCCGTGGACTTCCATGCCAAGACCAGCCCCACCGTGGCGTCCGTGATCATCAAGGAACTTGAGCCGCTGCACCTTTTGTGGGTGGAGGAGCCGTGTCCGCCGGAGAACGTCCGGGCCATGGCGCGCATCGCCCGGCGGGTGAATACGCCAATCGCTACCGGTGAACGCCTGGTCGCTTCCTATGGCGTGCGTGAACTCGTGGAACAGTCCGTGGTCGACATCATTCAGACGGACACGAACCATGTGGGTGGGATTACCGCGCTCTGGAAAGTGGCCGCGCTGGCCAATGTCTCTTCCATTTCCATGGCGCCGCACGCCTGTGAAGGGCCAATCGGAATGCTGGCCTCGCTGCACGTGGACGCATCGATTCCCAACTTCCTCATTCAGGAATGCTGCGGCCAGGCCGTTCCGCAGGTGCGCGACAAGGTCTGGGAGGAATGGTTCGGATTCCCGGTCATGCGGATGGTTAACGGCAAGTACCCACTGCCCGACAAGCCCGGTCTGGGATTTGAACTCACGGAGGACGCTTTGAAGAAATATCCGTTCGCGGGAAGCCGGCCGATGGCTCGCGTGTTTCACAAGGATGGATCCGTTGCCGAATGGTAGCGGAATCTCGTGCCCGCCCAATTCGGAGACCGCTATCGGCAAGAATGGGGAAGAAAGGAATCCAACGTGAATTTTGACCATCCATCGCGCCGTACGCTCATCGGCGGGGCGCTCGTGCTCCGTGCTGTGCAACCGGCTTCGGCCCAATCTTCCGGCGCCTTCACTGCAGACCAGGCGATCGAAAAGATCCGCCAGAACGTGGGAGTGCCATGGCGTGCGCAAACCGTCGACAAGATCGTGCTGGGTGACGGCGCATGTCCTGTGAAAGGCATCGCCACGACGATGATGGCGACATTCGACGTGGTGAAGCAGTGCGTGGCCGCCGGCATGAATCTGATCGTCTCCCACGAAACGCCGGTTTATATGCACCAGGACGATGTCCAACCGCTGGCGAAAGATCCGGCGTACCTGGCGAAAAAAGAATACATCGAAAAGAATCGGGCAGTTGTGTTCCACTTTCACGACCACTGGCACGCCCGGCAACCGGATGGCATCGCAACCGGCATGACCCGTGAACTCGGATGGGAGAAGAACCTCGATCCGGAGAATCCCCGCAGGTATGTTTTCCCGGCCACACCGCTGGCTCAGTTCGCGAAGGACATGCAAACCAAGCTGAACGCCCGTACCCTGCGTGTGGTGGGAGACCCAAAGATGCCCGTGAATCGAGTCACGGCGAGTTGGGGATACATGTCGGCGGTCGCCATGGCGGCACGGCCGGAGATCGAAGTGCTCGTCGTCGGCGAGACGCGCGAGTGGGAGGTGGTCGAGTACATCCAGGATTGCATCGCTGCGGGTCAGAAGAAAGCGCTGATTATCGTCGGGCACGTACTCTCCGAACAGGCCGGCATGAAGTACTGCGCGGAGTGGTTGAAGACCCTGGTCACGGAGGTCCCGGTGCAATTCATCGCCGCGCCGGAACCGTGCTGGAGCCCCAACAATTCCACGGCGTGAGAGCGTGCCGTGCGCTAATCTGAGCAACACCAGCGAACCGATATTAAGGTATGCACGGAAGATACATCATGAATAATCGCTCTACTCTGGTTTCCACCGCCTTCTTATTGACGGCTCTAGCGACGCCGGTCCTGCACGGACAGGCGCCGGCGACGCTTAGCGTGGAGGTGAGCCGGCCGAAAGCGGCGGTGAGCCCTACGCTTTACGGTCTGATGACCGAAGAGATCAACTACTCCTACGACGGCGGATTGTACGCGGAACTGGTCCGCAACCGCACGTTCCGATCTGACTGGACGGGCATTCTCAATTGGTACCTGATCGAAAAAGGGACGGCATCGGTGAAGGTGAGCGTCGATCCGAAGGAAGGGCCATCGACGGCGCTCCCGTCGAGCGCGAAACTCGAGGTCACGAAAGCCGACGTCAACCGCCACGCGGGTCTCCTCAACGAAGGCTACTGGGGATTCGCCGTGCGGCCGAACACCCGCTACACGGGGTCGTTATTCGCCAAGAG
>JADGNS010000296.1 GCA_017883355.1 Candidatus Solibacter sp. | reverse complement strand
CTTTGCGGCCATGCTGGTGCTGCTCCCGGCGGAAACAGGACGTATCCCCGTGGACAACCCGGACACCCACCTCGAGCTCACGATGCTGCACGAAGGCATGCTGCTCGAGCACTCCGGGCCGGGGCTCGGTTGCATGATCCTGGCGTCGCACACGCGGCAGATCGTGACGCTCGGCCTCATGGCGGCGCTTTTCTTCCCGGCCATACCGGCACACAGCGCGGGCGCTACGGGCCTCCTACTCGGAGCCTGCGCGTTCGCGGTGAAAACTCTCGTGCTCGCCACCTATCTCGCGCTCGTCGAATCGTCTTACGCCAAGCTCCGGCTCTTCCGGGTGCCGCAGTACCTCGGCATCGGCTTCGTCTGCGCCCTGGTAGCGCTCGCGCTGAGGATTCTATGAGTTCCGCCACGGTCCACACGATCATCGACGACCTGGGCGCGCTGCTGCTGTTCACCATGATCCTCATCGTCGCGGCAAGTCAGATCTACCGCGCCATCTACGCGGTGGCCGCCCAGTCGCTCTTCATCGCCATCGCAGGTGGGGTCCTCGCAACCGCCACCGGGAACGTGGACCTTTGGGTGATCGCCGGCATTACGCTCGCCGTCAAGGCCATGGTGCTGCCGTGGGTGTTGCACCGGGTCGTGCAGCGCATGAACGTGCGGCGCGAGGTGGAGCCGGTGATCCCCATCGCCGCAACCCTCGCCCTCACGGTGGTGATCGTCGTGGTGTCGTTCCAACTGAGTGCCTCGCTCGGCCCCGTACGCCAGGCAATCACCGGCAACGCGCTGCCGGTGGGCATCGCCCTCACCCTGACCGGTGTGCTGGTCATGGCGACCCGAAAAACGGCGCTCACCCAGATGGTGGGCCTCTTCGCATCGGAAAACGGGATCTTCTTCACGGCGATGGCCGTGACGCAGGGTATGCCGCTCATCATCGAAATCGGCGTGATCCTCGACGTCATCCTCGCCGCGCTGGTCATGACGATCATGGTGCTGCGGGTCCGCTCGACGGTCGACGCCGACATCGCGGACCTGGACAGGCTGAGGGGATGATGCATGGCTGAGACGCTTCTCTGGGTGCTGCCGCTCGTCCCGACCGTTACGGCTCTGCTCATGCTCACGACGCGCGACCGCCGTATCCTCTCGGCTATCGACGTCGGTGGCTCGGCGGTCCTTCTCGCGCTTACGCTCGTCCTGGCCCGGGAGGTGGCCACAGGCGGACCGCGGGCGTTCGGCGTCCTCCGCGTGGACGACCTCGGGCTCGTTTTCCTCCTCCTCCTCGTAGTCCTCACCCTGGCTGTGTCCATCTACACGGTGGGGTGGCTGAAGCAGGCGCTGGCGGTCGGCAACATGAAAGCCGAGTTGCTGCGGTCCTACTTCTCGCTGGTGCACGCTTTTGTTGCGACGATGGTCGTGACCATCCTCGCCGACAACCTCGGAGTACTCTGGATCGCCATGGAAGGGACGACGATCACCTCGGCCGTGTTGATCGGCTACCACGGCCATCATCACGGCCTGGAAGCAGCGTGGAAGTATATCATCGTGACCACCATCGGCATCTCCTTCGGCCTGTTCGGCACGGTGCTCATCTATGCCGCTGCCGCCGCCGCCGGCCTGCAGGGAGGCGCGGGCGCGTTAAGCTGGTCGGCGATCATGAAAGTCGCTCCCACGCTGGACTCGGGTATCGTCCGCATCGGCTTCGTCTTCGTCATGGTCGGCTACGGCACCAAGGCCGGTCTCGCGCCCATGCACCTCTGGTTGCCGGACGCGCATAGCCAGGCGCCCACGCCAGTCTCGGCGCTGCTCTCCGGGGTCCTCATCAAGTGCGCGCTCCTTGGCATCATCCGCTTCCAGACGATCGCCGGCGCCGCGTGCGGCCGGGCGTTCCCGGAGCAGGTGCTGCTGGTCTTCGGTCTCACCTCAGTCGTCGTGGCCACGCCGTTCATTCTGGCGCAGCACGATATCAAGCGCCTCCTCGGGTACCACAGCGTGGAGCACGTCGGGATCGTAGCGCTCGGGTTGGGCTTCGGCGGCCGCATCGGAACCTACGCCGCCCTGCTCCACGTGGTGAACCACGGAATCACCAAGGCCCTTGCGTTTTTCGCCGCCGGCAAAGCCATCGCCCGCTACGGCTCTCGCGACATGCGGGTCATCCGGGGCCTGCTCACCGTAGCGCCGGTGGGCGCCACCCTTCTCATGCTCGCGGCCCTATCGCTGGCCGGCGTGCCGCCGTTTTCAATCTTCGTGAGCGAGTTGATGGTGCTGCGCGCCGGAATCGGCCAGGGTCACTGGGTGGCCATCGCCATCTTCCTCGCCATGGTCGTCATTATCTTCGCCGGCCTGCTTCACCATGCCGGTTCGATGGCCTTCGGCCAGCCCACGGCGGCGGCCACCCGGGAGCCCGAGTCCTGGTCTCCGCTGCTTGGCATGATGCTGCTCGCCGCGATCATGATTCTGCTCGGACTCACCATTCCCGCACCTCTCGACGGGCTGCTCCGGCGCGCCATGGAGATCGTCGTTGGCTGACACTACCATTACGGATGCATTGCGGGCGTGCGCGAGCGGCTCCGTCGACGCGGGTATTGGCCCGCGCCCATCGGACCTCATTGTGCGCCTCGGCCGCACAGACGATCTCCCAGCGGCGGCCGCCGTCCTCATCGGACCGCACTCGATGGCCTTGGCCACGGTCGTGGCGACCGACGAGACGGCTACGCCGGACGGCGATCTGAAGGTGCGCTACGTCTTCGAACCCACCGCGCCCGGCGGCCCGGATCGGTTCGTGACGCTTCTCGTTTCCGTGGATGCGGCGCGTCCGGAGGTGCCCTCCCTGACGACGGCGGTCCCGGCCGCAAACTGGCACGAGCGCGAGATGCGTGACCTCTTCGGGATCGTCCCCGTCGGGCACCCCGATCCTCGCCCGCTCGTGGTCCACGACGGTTGGCCGCAGGGCGTCTTCCCGCTCCGCAAGGCTTTCGACGGGTCGCGCCGCGTCCCGGTTGAGCCCGCCGACGAGTTCCCGCATCTCGTCGCCGAGGGCGAGGGCGTCTTCGAGATTCCCGTCGGCCCGATCCACGCCGGGATCATCGAACCGGGTCACTTCCGTTTCACATCGGTTGGCGAGACCGTGCTCCATCTGGACGCGCGCCTGTTCTACACGCATCGTGGGCTGGAAAAGCGGATGGAAGGACTCTCGCCGCTCGACGCCTTCTATGTCGCGGAGCGTATCTGCGGCGTCTGCTCGGTGGCGCACGGCCTGGGCTACTGCGAGGCGCTCGAACAGATTGCCGGCGTCGGCGCCCCACCGCGGGCGCGGCTTATCCGCAGCATCGCTCTGGAACTGGAGCGGCTGTATAACCACGTCGGCGATGTCGGTAACATGTGCGCCGGCGCCGCATTCCACTATGGGACCGCCACCGGCGCGCGTTTGAAGGAGCGCCTCCAGCAGTTGAACGAGCGGCTCGCCGGCAATCGCTTCCTGCGGGGCCTTGTGGTCCCTGGCGGGGTGCTTCTCGATCTCTCGGACGACCTGCTGAGATCCCTCGCCGTCACGCTCCAGGACACTCTCTCCGGGCTCGATAGCTTGATGGGGCACATCGAAGCCAACCCGTCGGTCGTCGATCGGCTCGACGACACCGGCATCCTCCAACACCAGGCCGCGGTGGACCTCGCCGTCGCCGGGGTAGCGGCGCGGGCGAGCGGCGTGGACCGCGACGCGCGGCGCGATCATCCCCACGGCGCGTTTGCGGGTCCCGAGCCGCCTGAGTTGCACGTCGTTACCATCCCCGATGGCGGCGACGCAATGTCTCGTATGACGGTACGTGCCCTGGAGGCACGCGAGTCGATCCGGTTGGTCGGAGAGTTCGTCCGGCGGCTTGAGCCTGGGCCGTTGCAGGTCACCCTCCCGGAGCCGCTGCCGGGCGGACGGATCGGGATCTCGGCCATAGAGTCGCCGCGAGGCGAGGCGGTCCACTGGCTGCGCACCGATCCACGCGGGCGGGTGGAGCGATACCATCTCCGGTCGCCCAGCTACCACAACTGGCCCGCTGTAGCCCTGGCCGCCGAGACGGCCATCGTCCCGGACTTTCCGCTTGTGAACAAGAGCTTCGAGCTCTGCTACTCGTGCACCGATCGCTGATATGCTGCGAATTCTCATCAACGCGCTTCGCACCGGGGTGGTAACCATCGGCTACCCTGCCGAACCGAGCGTGCCGCCGGACCGCTTCCGCGGAGCCCCCGTGCTTCGCCCCGGAAGCCACCTGCCGCCTCCTTCAGTCTGCCCCGCCGGCGCGATCTCGGAGTTTTTCAACGCCGAGGGCCGCCACGTCGCTCTCGATCTCGCGCGATGCATCTTCTGCGGCCGGTGTGCCGACGACCCATGGGCAGACGCGGTCGGCATGGGACGGGACTTCGAGCTCGCGGCACACTCCCGCGACCACCTGCGGATCGAGGTTGTGGCCGACGACGCTGCCGTCACCGCGGCGCGGCCGGCACTCGACCGGGACGCCGAGGCCGCACGCACCTCGTCGGAGATCCAACGCGTGCTCGGCCGGTCACTGCAACTCCGTCACCTTGACGCCGGCTCCTGCAACGCCTGCGACTGGGAGCTCACTGCCCTCCTGAACCCCGTTTACGACGTTCGCCGCCTCGGAATCGACTTCGTCGCCTCCCCGCGCCACGCGGACGGAGTCGTAGTCACGGGCTCGGTCACGCGCAACCTGGAGACCGCCGTCCGCCGAACGGTCGAGGCCGTCCCGGACCCACGTATCGTGATCGCTGTGGGCGCCTGCGCCGCCTCAGGGGGTATCGTCGGGGAGGGATACGCTAGCGCCGGCGGCGTCGACCGGGTTCTCCCCGTCGACGTTTACATACCCGGCTGCCCGCCGCGCCCGGAAGCCATCCTCTTCGGTATCCTGGTCGCCATCGGGCGACTCGATGCCCGCCGCCTGCAACGCGAGGAGTGATGGGGCGGCGCCGCGCTCCAGCAGGCCGCGCTCCCCTGCCCATTGCGCCCTCGGGTGCCAGGTTGTATGCTCCGTAATGCTATGACAGTGCCCACCAACCACCGCTGGTGGCCACAGGAGTCACGCGAATGGAAACGAATACCGACCGGCAGCCCCGAGCCGGGGAGATTGCCATGACTTGCGCTCACTTACTCGTCAAGAGCGCAACCAAGTGCGGATCTCATCTCATGAGGATTTCGGGTGGACCCCGAGTGTTCTCCAACCTGGATGACCGGTTCTTCTCGGAGTGGCTATGCTTCTGCGACGATTGTCACACGAAAGCCTCCGCCGACCCTCGCGAAATTGCGCCTTTGATTCATGGTCCGATGAAGTGGGTTGGTGACAGTGAAGGAGTGTCAGGCCCGCGCGGCTGGGCGGCGGGTCATCCGCGCCCGTATCACGAAAGGGACTTGCCGGCCTGGTAGAGCAGCACCACTCCAGGCACCAACAAGATCGCGGCCGCGCCGACCGCCGTGCCTGCCGGGACGGACGCCAGCGCCGCCCTGCCTCTGCCGCTTATCCCCGTGTCCGGTCGGCTTCGTGCAAAATCCATTCGTCTACAGAGCGAAACTAAACACTGCGGCGTTAGGGAGGATTAATCGCGTCGCGTCCCACGCAGGTTGTGATAACATCTAGGCGCTCCGGAGGCGGCATGGACATCAAAGCGCTTGAGGATCAGTTTCGTGGAGACATACTTACGCCTGGGTCGGCGGAGTACGAGGCGTCTCGCAGAATTTGGAACGGCATGATTGATCGCAGGCCGGCCGCCATCGCGCGATGCAGCGGACCGGCGGATGTCAGGGCGGCTGTTCGTTTCTCTGTTGATCAAGGCGTCTACCCCGCTATTAGAGGGGGCGGACATAATGCCGCAGGTCTGGCCATGGTCGACGATGGTCTTGTCGTGGACATGTCACGCATGAAAGGCATCTTCGTCGATCCGGCAAACTCTGAGGCAACCGCGCAGATGGGCCTCACGTGGGGTGAATTTGACCGCGAGACCCAATTGTACGGGCTCGCGACCACAGGTGGGCTGATTTCAACCACTGGCATCGCCGGATTGACTCTTGGAGGCGGCGTAGGATGGCTGATGGGCCGGTGCGGGCTGGTCTGCGACAACACGCTCTCCTACGATGTGGTCGTCGCCAGCGGTGAGTTGATCCGCGCTAGTGCGAACGAGCATGCCGACTTGTTCTGGGCTTTAAAAGGGGGAGGCGGCAACTTCGGCGTCGTCACCTCGATAACCTACCGCATGTATCCCATTAGTACCGTGATTTCGGGCATGGTTCTCCACCCTCTTGCCCACGCCCGTGAGGTGATGGGGTTTTACCGCGATTTCGTCATGTCGGGCCTACCGGACGAGCTTATCGTGTACGCCGCTGCGCTATCGACGCCGGACGGGCATCCAGTCATCGCGCTCCTCCCCGCTTGGTGTGGAGACAACCTTGACGAAGGAGAACGTGTGCTTGAGCCGCTTCGGAACTTTGGCACTCCGATCGCCGACATGGTCAGCAGGATGCCC
>JADGNS010000295.1 GCA_017883355.1 Candidatus Solibacter sp. | reverse complement strand
CTCGAACTGGACATTCCGGCAGATGAGATTGCGCGTCGTCTGGCCGGGTGGAAGGCCCGCGAGCCGCGCTACAAAACCGGCGTGTTCGCCAAGTACTGCAAGTTGGTGTCCAGCGCCAGCGAAGGCGCCGTCACCCGTGTATGAGGTGGCATAAGGCTCCGCCTTGTGCCAGTGGGACTGGACTCCTGGCCTGTCTTCTCCTCACTGCCTTTACCGCCGCCGCCGCGCCGCCGCCGGTCACCATCTATCGCGACACCTACGGCGTTCCGCACATATACGGCAAGACCGACGCCAGCGTGGCGTTCGGACTGATGTACGCGCAGGCCGAGGACAACTTCTGGCAACTCGAAGAAGACTACATCCGCACCCTGGGCCGGAGGGCCGAAGTGGACGGTCCCTCCGGGCTCGCCGGCGATATCCTGGCGCGCGCCTGGGAAACCGAGAAGCGCGCCCGCGATCACTACGCGCACGCCGACGCCAAACTGCGCGCCCTGTGCGATGCATTCGCCAGCGGTGTCAACCACTATCTGGCCCGGCACCCGGCAGTCCGCCCGCGCCTGCTCACCCGGTGGGAGCCGTGGTTCATCCTGGCCGAAGAGCATGGCGGACCCCCCGGCGCCGGGATCTCGCGCGCCGAGAGGGAACGCGCCTTTCCCGCCCTGGCGGGCGCGGGCGCTATCGACACGCCCCAGGATGCCGATGAAGGCTCCAACATGTGGGCGGTGGGTCCGACCCGTTCCGCCACCGGGCGCGCCATGCTGCTCATCAATCCGCACGTCGGGTTCTTTGGCGGCGGCCAGCGCTACGAAGCGCACCTGCACAGCGACGAAGGCCTCGACGTTTCGGGATTCGCCATTTTGGGAACCCCGTACATCCGTTCCGGTCACAACCGCTTTCTCGGCTGGAGCCACACCAACAACTACGCGCAGACGGCCGACGTCTACCTGGAGCAGTTCGACGATGCCAACGACCGCCTGGCCTACCGTTATGGCACCGGGCACCGGCGCGCCGTCGAGTGGACCGACCAGATCCGCGTCAAGACCGCGCAGGGAGTGGAGCAGCGCCAGGTGGTATTCCGTAGGACGCACCACGGTCCCGTTCTCGGAATGCGCGGCGACGCGGGACTGGCGGTGCGCGCGGTGTCCGCAGAGGGCGGCGACATGGCGCAACGCTGGGCCATGGCGCGGGCGCGCAATCTCCGTGAGTTCAAAAGCGCGCTGGGGCGCCTGGCGCTGACGGGATCAAATACCATCTACGCGGACCGCGACGGCAATATTTATTACCTTCATGGCAATGCCATCCCGCGGCGCAACGCCGGGGTCGACTGGACCAAGCCGCTGGATGGCAGCGATCCGGCCACCGAGTGGCAGGGTCTGCACCCGCTGGCGGAGTTGCCGCAGGTACTGAATCCCAAAAGCGGGTGGATGCAGAACTGCAACTCCACGGTATTCCTCACTACCGCCGGGGAGGACAACCCGCTGCCGGCGAAATATCCGGCCTACATGACGCCGGAGCCGGATACGGCGCGGTCGCAACGCTCGCGCGCGATTCTTGCCGGCGCCGCGCGCTTCACCTTTGAGGAATGGACGCGCGCCGGATTGGATTCGAAGATCGGGATCGCCGCGGCGCGCGTACCGGAACTCGCGGCGCAGTATCAGAAGTGGAATGCGGCGGACTCCGCGCGCGCGGCCCGTCTCGCGGACCTGGTGGCCGCGCTCAAGGAATGGGATCAGGTGGCCCGCATCGACTCGGTTCCCGCCACCCTGTTCGTGCGTATGGAAACGCGCGCCCGGGCCAACGCCGACGCGCCCTATGCGCTCGTCGAGGCGCTGGAAAAAGTGAAGGCGGAACTGGAAGCTGCGTTCGGCACGTGGCGCGTGGCTTGGGGCGAAGTCAACCGGCTGCAACGCGTGCATACCAGCGGCACACTGGAAGCTTTCCGCGACGACCGGCCGAGTGTCCCGGTGCCGGGCGCCCCCACCTTCACCGGCACGATTTTCACCTTCGGCACGCGCCAGACGCCGGGCCAGAAGCGCATGTACGGGACCGTCGGCAACACGTACATCGCGGTGGTGGAGTTCGGCAAGAAGGTGCAGGCGCGTTCACTATTGGTATTCGGGCAGAGCTCCGATGCCGCGTCGCCCCACTACTTCGATCAGGCCGGGTTGTACTCCACGCAGCGTTTCAAACCGGCATGGTTCGAACTGAGCGAAATCAAGCATCACCTGGAAAAGAAGTACCGGCCGTAGTGGTATAAGGCTCTGCCTTGTACATCCGAGCGCCAGCTCGGACGCCGGCATTTCGGACCCAGCCGTTACACCCGGGGGTACAATTCAAGTTCATGCGCCGGCGGTCGCAGTTTCGCAATGCAGTGGAGTACTGCGCCGCTATCGTAGCGTTGAAGTCCTTGCAGTGGGCGCCGCGGCGGCTAGCGTTCGCGCTGGCCCGCTTCTACACCCGCCTGCTCGACCTGGCGATTCCACGCCTGCGTCGCGTGGGGCGGCAAAATCTGGCGATGGCGCTGCCCGAGTTCACGCCCCAGCGGCATGCCCAAATCGTGGATGGCGTGTTCCGCTCCATCGCCCGGATTCTGGTCACCTTCGCCAAATTTCCGGCCATCCGGCGGGGTTATCTGGGGCAGTGGATCCGGCTGGAAGGGGGCGAGCATTTCGACCAGGCGCAACGCGCCGGCCGCGGCGTGCTGGTGGCCACGGCGCATCTCGGCAACTGGGAGCTGAGCGCCTTCGCGCACGCGCTCATGACCGCGCCCATGAATGTGGTGGTGCGGCCGCTGGACAATCCGCTGATCGACAGGCTTGTGGAGCGGCGGCGCGCGCTCACCGGCAACCGGCCGATCGGCAAGAAGGATTTCGCGCGGGCCATTTTGAAAGCGCTGGCGGCCAATCAAGCCGTCGGCATCCTGATCGATCAGAACGCGGCTCTCGATTCCAGCGTCTTCGTGGATTTCTTCGGAGTGCCGGCTTCGGCGGGGACGGGCTTTGCGAAGTTCGCCAGGCACAGCGGGGCGGCGGTGATCCCCGGCTTTGCGCTATGGAGCGAGGCGGAGCAGCGCTACGTGCTGCGCTTCTATCCGCCGTTGGAAATGACGGGCGATGCGGTGCGCGATACGCAGACGCTGCAATCCAAGCTCGAAGAAGTGATTCGCGAATATCCGGACCAGTGGCTGTGGATTCACCGCCGCTGGAAAACCCGCCCGCCAGGGGAGACGTCGCCATACGATGCGGGCGGCGCGGCAACGTGAGCCCACGGCCGGCCTGCGGCCGGCTGGCAAGCTAAAGCATGCCCCACCATGATATAACTGTCACCAAGGTTTACACGGTTTACATAAGGAGGGCTGGGCATTGGCTGGAATTACGATCACCAACTGGTTTGGCGACCTGGTTTCCCACCCGCGCGTCGTGGTGGAAGCTACTTCGGTCGACGATATCGTCAAGATCCTGAAAGATCCGGACCACTATCCTTCGCCGGTGCGCGCGGTGGGCTCCAACCACTCCACCTCGCCGGTCGGGGTTGCCGAAGGCGGCACCCTGATCAAGATGTCCAAGATGAACCGCATCCTGGAGATCGGCACGGATACGGTCACCGTGCAGGCGGGCGCGATCGCCATCGATGTCGCCCACGAGTTGCAAAAACACGGGATGCAGTTCTACGTCAATACGGAAATCGGCAGCCTGTCGGTGGGCAGCGCCTCCTGTGCGGGGACCAAGGACGCTTCCATGCCCGGCGAGTACGGGCAGGTGGGGTCGTACATCACGCGGATCAAGATGGTGCTGCCTTCGGGCGAATTGCTGGAAGCCTCGGACGACCAGCCGGAGCTGATCCAGAAGGTGCGGTCGTGCTACGGAACCTTCGGCATCGTTTACGAGGCCACCTACAAGATTCGCCCGATCATCCCGATGGCGGTGCGGCACGAAACCTTCCAGCTTACCGACTTCTTCGCCAAACTTCCCGAATTAAAAGCCTCCGGCGAATCGCTGATGTACTACATGTTTCCGTACGAGGACCTGATCACGGTGGAATTCCGCCATTACAATCCGGGCGCCACGGGCGAACCCGACCACCATGTCTGGCCGCTGCGCAATTACATGTGGGCCAAGGCGGGTCCGCTGTTCTGCGCGCAGGCGGAGGCGAACATACCCAACAAGACGGTGCGCTACAAGGTGATCGACGGGTTCGGCGCGCTGTGGCGCTTCAACCTGGAAAACCTGGTGCGCAGCGACAACACGGTAGCCACGGACCAGATCATTCAGTATCCACCGGTTTCCGATGGCAGCCGCTACACGTTCAGCTTGTGGGCGTTCCCCGAGGAGATTTATCCTACGGTGCTGCCCGCGTACTTCGCGTTCTGCAAACAGTATTATCGGGACGCGGGCTACCGCAACAATATGCTGCACGTGGGGTATCGCATTTTTCAGGACCGCCAGGCTTTGCTCTCCTATTCGTGGGACGGCAATGTGATGACCATCGACCCGGTTTCGACGGCCAATCCCGGCTGGACCACGTTCCTCCCGGTGTACAACCAGTGGTGCAGCGATCACGGGGGCCTTCCGCTGCCCAATCAGACCCCCATGGCGACGCGCGCGCAGATCGAGAAGGCGCTGGGCGAACGGTGGTCGCAGTTCGCCGCGGCGCGCCGCACGTTCGACCCGAACAACCGGCTGTTGAACGATTATTTCCGCGACCTGCTGGGCGAGTGAGCGAAGGGGAGACAACATGCTATCCACACCGTGGGCACAGCGCAAGAATCAGTACGACTTCGTGATTATCGGATCGGGGTACGGAGGGGCCATCGCGGCGGCGCGCCTGGCGGCGGCCAATCTCAATCCCAAGCCCTCGGTCTGTATTCTGGAACGCGGCAAGGAACGCCAGCCCGGCGAATTTCCGGAGACGCTGGCCGGCGTGATCGGCGAGGCGCGCAGCTCGGACAATCCGCTGGGACTTTTTGAGCTGCTGACGCACCCGGACATTTCGGTGATCAAGGGGTCGGGGCTGGGCGGCACCTCGTTGATCAACGCCAACGTGGCGATTGTGCCCGACCGCGAAGTGTTCGAGCAGTTCCACTGGCCGACGGCGTTCACGTACGACGACCTGCAGCCTTACTACCAGCGGGCGCGCGATATTCTAGCGCCCTCGCCGCATCCGCGCGCCATGCAACTCGCCAAAGTGCAGGCGCTGAACCGGCGGGCGCAAGAGATGGGTACGACGGTAGAGGCGCTGAACATCGCGGTGAACTTCACCATCGACGGGACCAACGCGCATGGCGTGGAGCAGCGGCCCTGCAACGATTGCGGCAACTGCGTCTGCGGCTGCAACGTGAAGGCCAAGAACACGCTGTACATGAACTACCTGCCGATGGCGCGCAACGCGGGCGCCACCATCCTGACGCAGACCAAGGTGGAGTGGCTGGAGAAACTTTCCGGCGGCGGTTGGCGGATTCACGGCCAGTACGTGACGGGACCAGGCGCGAGCGAAAAATTCACCATGGATGCGGGCGAAGTGGTGCTCTCCGCGGGAGCGCTGAACAGCACGGAAATACTGCTGCGCTCGGAAATGCACGGCCTCGCGGTTTCGCCGGCGCTGGGAACGAAGTTCAACGGCAACGGCGATTTCTTCGGCCTGGCCTACAACGGCGACTACGAGACGGACGTGCTGGGGTACCTGTACCGGCAGGCTCCGGCGGCGGGCGATTCGCCGTCGCCCGGTCCGAACATCGTGGGACTGGTGCGCTACACGCAAGGGCTGGCGGAGCAGCAGCGCATCGCCATCGAAGATTTCTCCTTCCCCAACGCGTACATCGATGGCGCCAAGGCGGCCTTCGGACTGATTCGCGGGCAGGATACGGTGACCGGCAACGAAGACGCGCAGCGCGACCGGCTGGCGCGCGATTTCGACCCGGCCGCGCTGGCTCACGCCAAGGACGGCGCGATGAATCACTCCATGCTCTACCTGGTGATGGGGCAGGACAACGCGCGCGGGAACATTCTGTTCGAGGCGCCCTGGACGGAGCCCGACGGGAGGATCCGCATCTCCTGGGACCAGGCCGGGCAGCAGCAGATCTTCACGCGCATGAACGAAGAGATTCGCCGCCACGCGCACGCGCTGCGCGGGAACTTCATTTCCAACCCCACGTGGAGCATGTTCAACCTGCGCCACCTGATCACGGCGCATCCGCTGGGCGGCTGCCCGATGGGCGACGATTACCTGGAGGGCGCGGTGGACCCGAACGGGCGGGTGTTCGCGGGCGACGGCAGCGTACACCAGGGACTCTACGTGACCGATGGCTCGGTGATCCCGAGCGCGCTGGGAGTGAATCCGTTCCTCACCATCTCGGCGCTGACGGAGCGCTTCGCGGAGCTGCGCATTCGCAATGCCTATCCGGCGGCGTCCAAGCCGGTCAGCATGTCGGGCATACACGCACTAGACGCGATCGATTACAACGAGGGGCAGTTGGAAGCGCTGTTCCGGCGCTGCCCCACCATGGGGATCGACACGCTGGTCAATCAGGGCGGCG
>JADGNS010000294.1 GCA_017883355.1 Candidatus Solibacter sp. | reverse complement strand
CCTCCTATGATTCCTGGGGATGTCATCGCCGTGAGTTTTCGCATGTCAGTTCACCGTGTACGTCAGACACACCGAGAGCCGCTTCGCACCCGAGGATGCAAATCCGCTCCCCGCCTTCGTCTGTATCCAATCGCCCGCGGCCAGCACATTGGCCGACCCCGCCGTAACGATACTCACCGTCCCGCTTTTCACAGTGCCATCCAGACAGGCAGCTCCGGTTGCCGCGCACGCCACCGCCCCGGATGACGCGGTCGCCAAGGTCGCGCTTACCAGGTCCGTTGCGGTCCCCGCGTGGTTCTTCTGCACGATCGCGTTTGGTGTCCCCGCGTTCGCCGAGACCGTAATCTCAATCACCGTCGCCGCCACCGGAACCAGGAAGATGCGTCCCTGGGGGCCGATATCCGCATCCACCAGATCCGCCGCGGCATTGTCGGCTCCCAGGTCGAAGCATCCGGAACGCGTGCGGAGCTTCGGGGCCACCGTTACCGCGTTTGACCCGCTGGTCGTTGCATCGCCGCTAAGTTCCGCCGCCGTCATGGCCGACGAGCTCCCTCGCATAAGCCCGGTCAGCGTGCTGGCTGTCCCCGTGCCGCCTTGCGCGATCTGTAGCGCCGCCGCCAGGTGGGTTGCCGTGACCTGGGTGGCGAGCGCTGTGTTTGTGACGTCCCCGGTGAAATTACCTCCACTTACTCCCGTGCCCGTTGAAGCGTAGTATGCAATGTTCCCGGAGGTGCCGCTATTGACCGTCCCGCCTCCGCCCCCGGTAGTACACGCCCCGCCCGCATCCACGAAATTGCCGCTGGAGTCGATGCTCACGCAATGCCCGTTGGTAAGCGTACCCGTCGCACTGGCGATATTTCCGGTCCCACTGCGAGATACCGCTGTGCCAAAGCCACCAGCCCCATTGCTCACCAGCACCTGCCCCGAGGTCCCGTTCGTCGCCACCGCGTAATCGGCGCCGGCTACTGCCAGTCCCGCCGAGCCTGCGGTTACCTTGACGATTCCGGTCCCTGATGGTGCGGGTCCGGCAGGGCCGCTTGATCCCGTGGCTCCCTGGGGCCCCACTCCGCCGTTGATCACCACGTAGTAGTTGCTCTGCGCACTCGCAAACGCCAGCGTGACATCGTAAGTGCCCGGGTTGACGGTCCACCCAACAGAGATCGCGTTGCGTGGCGAAGCGTTGTCGTAAACCGCAACCAGCAGGGCGCCTGTGGCGAATCCATGAGTCGCCCCTGTGATCGTCCTCGTCAAGTCGGGACCCGCGAGGAGCGACGAAATATAGGCCGTGGTCCCGCTGCCGCCGCCGCCCGAACCGCAACCCCCGACGCACTCATAGGTTGCCCCGTTGGCCCGGCACATTTCCCGAAGTGACCCGCCACCGGTCGAGCAACTCCCGGCTGCCGCCGCATCCGTAACCATGAACACCTTTCCCACATTCCCGGCGGCGGAGGGCAAATTCGCCACCGTCGATTCCGGTGGCCTCCACTGCCCACCCGAGAGGTTGCTGTACCCCGTCCACGTGTTTGTGCCGGCAAGTGTCGGCAAACCACTGGTGTCCGCTGCCGGCCGCTTCCACGTATTCGCTGCCCCACAGAACCACAAATCCTGATTCGTAGTATCAATGTACACTACTGGTGGTGTGCAATTGCCGCTCGGCGCGCCCGCCCCTGCGGTCATTGCCGTTGCCGTGTTGCCGCTCATCTGTGTCCAGACTCCTGGCGCCCCCGTGACCGTGCAGAAGTACAGATTCTGCCCCGCTGCTACGTCCGTGGCGAAATAGATCTGCCCCTGTGTGCAAGCCGTCGGCCGCGATGCCGAGGTGCCCGCCTTCGCCGGCGCTGTGCTGCCGGCCCCGCTGAAGTCCACAGCCGCGCTGCCCCCGCTCGCTCTCCACTGCCCGCTGGATAACGTGTTCGTCCCGGTCCACGTGTTGCTACCGTTAACTGTCGGAAAGCCGCTCGTGTCCGCCGTCGGCTTCTTCCACGAATTGGCCGCTCCGCAATACCAAAGATCCTGGTTCGTCGTATCGATGTACAATGCCGGCGGCCCGCAACTGCCCGCCGGCACGCCCGGCCCGGCTGTCATTGCATTTGCCGTGTTGCCGCTCATCTGTGTCCAGACTCCTGGCGTCCCCGTTACCGTACAGAAGTACAGGTTCTGCCCCGCCGCTACGTCCGTGGCGAAATAGATCTGCCCCTGTGTGCAAGCCGTCGGACGCGATGCCGAAGTGCCCGCTCTGGCCGGCGCCGTACCTCCGGCACCGCTGAAATCTACCGCCGAAACGCTTCCGCTCGCCTTCAGTGTTCCCTTGTAGTCGCGTCCGCCGTTCACGGTGGTCTGCGCCCCGCATAACGCGGCGAACGCTACGAATAGAATCGCCCTCTTCATGGTTAGAAACTCCTCACAACCGTCGCGCGGAACGTTGCCGCCGCCGGATCCACCGTCGTGCCGGACAGGTTACATACTCTTACCGCCACTGTGTTGCTTCCGCTGATCCGCATCGTCCCGATCAAGCCACCCTCCAGGCCCCCTGGCCAACCCGGCGCCACCGAGTCCCCCGCCGCTGCGCCTGGCAGGGAAATGGTCGAATCCGCGCAAACCCCGGCCGGCATGCTCGGAAAATCAAGCACCGCCGCCGCCGTCAGGTACATCGGCACGATCGCTGAATCCACGGCCACCACCGTTTGTGTTCCGGTGTCCAGGGCCACGATGCCCGTGCCGCCTCCCAGACTCCGCGTACTCAAAAACGCCCGCCTGTCGCTGGCGCCGTTTGTATCCCAGAGTCCGTTCGTCGCCGTCCACGTGAACAGGGGGATCGATCCCACCGGGAAGGCTGTCACGCCACTTACTGCGCCACATATGCCGGCGCACGTCAGCGTAAGATTGTGCCCAGCCGCCAGCGCACCGGAAGAATCCACATACAGATACAACGTCCCGCTCCCTGCCGAAAGTGTAATCGTACTGCTGTTCGTTACGGAGTACACTGTGTTCCCCAGTCGTGTATTGCACGGGGTGGCGTTGGAACAGTTCAATCCCGCGGTCAGCACCGTGGGACTTGTCAGCACCAGGCCAAGGTCTCCCAGTTGCGATGCCATTCCCGCACCGCTTGCACCGGATGAGGTCACTCCGCCGGAACCCGTGATCATGCAACTCCCCGTCTGCGCGCTCGCAAAATAGATGCTGACGTTGTACGTCACAGGGGCTACGGCGATCCTGTCCGGTTCTACACGCGCGGCGGGACTTGCGCTGTCATAGCACTCCACGCTGAGATTTGTCGTCCCGAGGCGGTGTGTCGTTCCGTTTATTGTCACTACGGTCTGTGCCGTGAAAGTCGCCACATAGTTACTCACCGTTACCAACGTATTCCACTGCCCACCGTCGTATATCTTTAACTTATTCGCATCGCCGGTGTCGAGCGATATGTCGCCGGCCGCCGGATTGGTCGGCAGCGTGCCGGGTGTTATATTAATGCCGCTGGTTGCCAGACTCGGGACAAAGATCTGTTTCGCGCCCGCCGTGTACGTATTGCTGATCGTCTTGTCCACCGAGTTCACGCCGCCGGTGCCGCCACCCGTACCGCCGCCCGATGGTGTTAGTGGTGTCCACTGCGATCCATCCCAGGTGAGCACCTGCCCGGTCGTGGGTACCGTGCCCGATAGCGGGCGGTTCTGCAGCCTGTTCACCGTGGCGCTCGTCAGCAGCCCGCTCACGTCTCCGCCGGCCGCCGGCAGTTGTCCACCTCCCAAAGTGCCTGAGATCTGGCCAAACGAGTAGTCCCCCGCTTGCCCCGTCACCGCCCCGGTGCGGCCGAACAGACTCGTCACGCCGACGCCGCTCAAAGCCTGCGGTGCCCACTGTGATCCGTCCCACGCCAACACCTGACCCGCTGACGGTACGGAAGTTCCTATGGGCCGATTTTGCAGGCCTGTGACTCGCGCTCCAGTCAACGTACCGTTCAAGTCTCCGCCCGCCGAGGGCAACTGAGCCGCCGTCACAACACCCGCGATCTGCCCGAATGTGTAGTCTCCTGTTTGAGCCGTGATCGCCCCGGCCCGCCCGAACACGCTGATCGCGCCCGCCAGCGTCGTCGGTTCCCACTGCTGGGACACTCCGTTCCATTTCAGAAA
The DNA here is from genome assembly GCA_017883355.1 of Candidatus Solibacter sp. Lineage (GTDB taxonomy): Bacteria > Acidobacteriota > Terriglobia > Bryobacterales > Bryobacteraceae > Solibacter. The sequence continues at coordinate 2,406 of JADGNS010000294.1, read as the reverse complement.
CTGCCCATCCAGCGGTGTCAGACTGCCGAGTTTCCGGCCCCCCAGTCCCGTTACCGTGACCGCACCGGGCCGTCCGCTCAGATCTCCGCCAAACGCCTGCCAGAAAAGTCCACTGCCGTCATTGGTCAGTATCTGGTCCGCTTTGCCGGTTGGGTCCGGCCCCGCACCGCCTTGTACCACCCATACGTTCGCGGACGTACAAATGTACAAGTTCTTGCCCGCCGCTGCGTCCGTTTTCACGAACGTCTCGCCGATCGTGCAGACGGCCGGTACCAACGTCCCGGTCTTGGAGGGCCGCGTTCGTGCGGCCGATGAAAAATCGATGTTCTTTCCTTGGGTGCGCAGATCGATCTGCGTTTGTCCGCTGGCCGCGCCGATCATCGCCGCCGCCACGCAGACACACCTCAGCGCGGTTCTATTGAATTTCATGATTTTTGAATGAATCGGCTGGCGGTTTCGCTAACCAGCCCCTCTATGCCGACAATAACTTATAGGCCGCTCGCCGCCGCCCCTTGACACCCGTCAAGTAATTGAAATCATTCAGTAAAATTTTCTAAATGTTTGCGCAATGGTCTTTGGCGCCCCCACAAACTCCCTGGGATCCCAGTGGGATAAGCCTCCGGCTTGTCCATCCGAGCGAAGCTCGGACTTCTGCAGCGCATCTCTGAAACCCACCGTAACCACATGCTAAAGTGGTAATTCGGCACCTTGTGCTCCGCCTTATCCGCTCATGTGTGGAATCGCTGGATTTGTAACTGTTCGACCGTCCGACTCTCCCTCGATCGTCGAGCGTATGACGGACACCATCCGCCACCGCGGCCCCGATGATTCCGGTTATTATCGCGATCCTTGGGCCTCCCTCGGATTCCGCCGCCTCGCCATTATCGATGTCGCTGGCGGCCACCAGCCCATGGCCAATGAAGACGGTTCTCATTTCATCGTCTTCAACGGCGAAATCTTCAATCACGCCGGCCTTCGCCCCTCCCTCGAGCAGGCCGGCCACCGCTACGCCAACCGCTCCGACACCGAAACTATCCTCCACTCCTACGAGCAATACGGCCCCGAATGCGTTCTCCGCCTGCGCGGCATGTTCGCCTTTGCCATCTGGGATAAGAACGCCCGCAAACTCTTCTGTGCCCGCGATCGCCTCGGCAAGAAGCCCTTCTACTACTACTGGGATGGACGCACGTTCGCCTTCGCCAGTGAAATCAAGGCGCTCCTCGAACACCCGTCCGTTTCCCCCCAATTCGAGGAGTCGCTCCTCCCCGAATACCTGGCCTTTGGCTACATGAGTGATGAGCGTACCCTCTTCCGCGGCATCCGCAAACTGATGCCCGGCCATCACCTCACTCTCGACATCTCCACGCCATCTCCGCGGCCTGAGATCCGCCAATACTGGGAGATTCCAGATCCCCAACCCGAGACGCGCAGCGATTCCTCCTGGATTTCCGAATGCCGGGAGCGCCTGGAACAGACCGTCTGCATGCGCCTCATGAGCGATGTCCCCCTCGGCATGTTTCTCTCCGGCGGCGTCGATTCTTCAGCCATCGCCGCCCTCATGAAGCGCAACTTCGATGGACCGGTCAAGACCTTCGCCGTTGGCTACCAGGAGGCCGAATTCAGCGAGCTTTCCTACGCCCGTCACGTCTCCCGGGCCATCGGAACCGAGCACCACGAAGTCGTCGTCGGCATGGAGGACTTTTTCAACGCGCTCCCCCGCCTCATCTGGCACGAAGACGAGCCCATCACCTGGCCCTCCAGTGTCTCCCTCTACTTCGTTTCTAAGTTGGCCCGGGAGCACGTCACGGTAGTCCTGACTGGCGAAGGCAGCGACGAGATGTTCGGCGGCTACGCGCGTTACCGCTTTTACGCCATGAACCAGCGCTGGCTGCGGCTCTACCGCCTCCTGCCCGGCGCCGTCCGTACAGCCATTCGCAACCAGGTCGCCACCACTCCCCTTCTCTCTTCCACCCTCCGCCGCAAGCTCCAGCACACTTTCGTGGGCCGCGGCGAGGACCTGGAATCCCTCTACCTGGACAATTTCTACTCCGCCTTCTCCGCCGCTCAGCAGCGCGCCTTATTCAAGAACCTGCCGGACGCTTCTCCCTACGCCAACTTCCGCGAGTATTGGGATTCCAAACCCGATCTTTCCGCCCTTCCACGCCTCCTCTTCGCCGACCAGAAGACTTACCTCATCGAGCTCCTCATGAAACAGGACCAGATGAGCATGGCGACCAGCATTGAAAGCCGCGTCCCCTTCCTCGATCACGAGTTCGTCGAGTTCTCCACGCGCGTCCCCCAACATATGAAACTGCGCAACGGCGAAGGCAAGTACATCGTCAAAAAAGCCATCGAAGGCCTTGTCCCTCACGAAATCATCTACCGCACGAAGATGGGATTTCCCAC
>JADGNS010000293.1 GCA_017883355.1 Candidatus Solibacter sp. | reverse complement strand
GCGACATCGCCAAGTTCCTGGTCAAGACCAAACTCAGCGAGCGGCTGGACGACGTTACCATCGAGAAGTTGCTGGCCAGCGGGATCGGTCCGAAGACGCTGAACGCGTTGCGCACGCTGCGCGACCAATCGGAGTCGCTCGCCACCGCTAAACCCGTCGCCGCGCCGCCGAAGGCGCAGCTTCCGCCGGCCCCCAACGCGATCGAGCAGGCGAAGATCATCGACGAAGTCCGCGAGTACGCGCTGAACTACAGCAAGAGTTTGCCTAATTTTCTGTCCACGCAAGTGGTCCGCCGCTACCAGGCGGTAGCCCCCGGAGCCCGCTACGCGCGATCCAGCGAGCCCTCCTGGGTGCAGGTGGACCTGCTGACGCTGCGCTTGAGCTACTTCGATCAGAAGGAAGAATACAAGCTGATCATGCACAACAACAGCCCGACCACGCAGGATTACAAGAACGTGGGCGGCGCCACCTCCACCGGCGAATTCGGCAGCCTGCTGCGCGACATCTTCGAGCCGCGCACGCACGCGCATTTTGGATGGGACGGGTGGGCGCGGCTGCGCGATCAACTGGTGATGGCGTTCAGCTACAGCGTGGAGCAGGCCAACTCCCAATGGGGCATCGAGTACGAGAAGAAGGATCACATCGTCCCCGCTTACAGCGGCCGCATCCTGATCGACAAGGAGAGTCACGTGGTGCTGCGCGTGACGCTCAACGCCGACAATATCCCGGCCACCTTCCCCGTGAAGATGGCCACCACGATCCTCGACTACGACTATACCGACATCAGCGGCCACCAGTTCCTGCTGCCGCTGAAATCGGAGACGCAAATGAGTGCCGATGGCGTCCTCTCGCGCAACGATACCGAATTCCGCCTGTATCGCAAGTACTCCGCGGAAGCCGAGATCACCTACGACATCACGCCCGACGTGCTGCCCGCGGATCAGACCAAGGAGACACCGGCCGCGCCGGGCAAGAAGATCGACTGCAAAGATCCCAAGAACGCCAAAGACCCGGCGTGTAAGAAGTAGGGAGTGGGACAGACGATCGCCTTTTGTCGTCTGTCAACCCGGCGGTCCTGGCGGTTCTTTCTCGCTCCCTAACGGTCGCGGCTCTGCTTGGTGTAACCCGACTCCAATCGGAGCCGCGACCGTCAGGGAGCGTCCGGGTACAGCCTGCGGAGTTCCTTGCGCAGGGGTTCCACGCTCTTGGCGTAGATCATTTTGTAGGCCTCGCAGAAGTAATCCAGCTCGTCGAAGTTACCGTGTGGGCCGTGGCGGAACTTGGGACATCCCCCGTGACAGATTGACTGGTATTCGCAGACCTGGCACTCGGGGTGGGCGATGGTCTTCTTCGCGGCGAAGGAGTAGCGCCGCGTGCGGCGCGCGATTTCGCCCCACGAGTCCAGCGTGACGTTGCCCAGTTTCCAGCCGCTCTCCACGAAAAAATCGCAGGGGTAGACGTCGCCGTTGTACTCCACCACCACGTAGCTGTCGCAGGTTTCGTGCATGGTGCAGTTCCCCGGCTTCTGTCCGGCCAGCGCTTCGGCGATATTGTCGAAGCAGCGGATGCGCATCTTGCGGCGGTCCGGCCACCACAGGTCGAAAATCTCGCAGAGGAAATGCCCGTACTGCCGCGGCGTGATGGTGTAGGGCAGGGGCGTGCCGTCGGGCGCGAACTCGGCCAGCGGAATGAATTGCAGGTTATCGATGCCCAGCTTCTTATAGAACTGGTACAACTCGCGCGGCTTTTCGACGTTGGCCTGGCTGAGCACGCACAGAATGTTGAAGTCCACCTTCTCCGCCTGGAGCAGTTCGACGCTTTGCATCACACGCTTCCACGTGCCGCGCTTCTCCTTGTTGTAACGGAAGCGGTCGTTGATCTCTTCCGGCCCATCCAGCGATACGCCGAGCAGCCACTGATACTGGCGGAAGAGGTGGCACCAGTTCTGGTCGAGCAGTGTGGCGTTGGTCTGTAGCGCATTGCTGACCGCCTGGCCCGAGCGTCCGTACTGTTGCTGAAACTCCACCAGCTTTTCGAAAAATGGCAGGCCGGCGAGCGTCGGTTCGCCGCCTTGAAAGGCGAACACGCTGTTGGGGTACGAGTAGAACAGGTACGTATCCACCAGGCGTTCCAGAGTTTCCAGCGTCATGCGGCGCCCGGGCAGGGCGCTGTACGGGTCCGCGTCGCGATCCAGGTAGAAGCAATATTCGCAGTCGAGATTGCAGACCGCGGACGCCGGCTTGATGAGCAGCGACGTGATGCGCGGCACCGGACCTCTCTCGCCCCCCCCCAACACCAGGCCCTGACCGAAAATCGGCAACTGTGATAGACCGCTCACCGCTTCGTTACCTCTATGCGGTCATGGTAGCGCACTGCTGATACACTCCAGGCAGATATGAAAATCCTGATCGCAGTGAGCGGCAGCAACGATGGGTCGTCCGACCCCATAGCGGCAGCGGTTTCCATCCCCTGGCCGGAGGGGACTGTATTCCGCGTCCTTACGATCGCCGAAGGCGTTCACCCGCCGGTGATGCAACTGCTCGAAGGCGTTCAAGACATCTCCGATGTGCAGCACACGGTGGACAACGTTGCCGCGAATACCGTGGCCAGCGCCGTGGCCCAACTCCAGAGCCGGGGGTTCCACGCCGATGGCGCCAGCCCGGAAGGCGATCCCCAGAGCATGATCGCCGACTATGCGAAGGAGTGGGGGGCGGACCTGATCGTGGTGGGTTCGTGCGACAAATCCCGCCTGGAAACGTTTTTCGTGGGCAGTGTATCGCGCAGCGTGGTGGAGCGCGCACCGTGCTCGGTGCTGGTGGCCAAGAACAGCGCTCCGCCAACGTAGGCGCTCCGGGGTCAAGTGCGACATAGAAGTGGAGCACCGTGTATCCCAATCAGAGCCCCGACCGTAAGGGAGGGGTTGCCGCACACGCGCCTACAGTTCGTGAGACCCCTCCGCGCCGGTGGAAGCATCCATCCGCCGTTGTTGATGTCATGATGGTACGGAATGTATCTGAAGGTTGCTCCTGAAATTCGTCGGGCGCTGCAAGGCGGGCGCCCGGTGGTGGCGCTGGAGAGCACCATCATCACGCACGGGATGCCATACCCGGAGAACCTGGAGACCGCGCGGGCGCTGGAGAGCCAGGTGCGGGCCGGGGGCGCGGTGCCGGCTACCATCGCCGTGATGGGGGGCGTGATCTGCGCCGGTCTTTCCGACAAGGAGCTGGAGTGGCTGGCCACGGCCAAAAATGTCCTCAAGGTGAGCCGCAACGATCTGCCCTACGCGCTGGCCACGAAGAAGATCGGCGCCACCACGGTCGCCGCAACCATGATCTGCGCCCACCTGGCGGGCATCAAGGTGTTCGCCACGGGCGGGATCGGCGGCGTGCATCGCGGCGCGGAGGCGAGCTTCGATATCTCGGCGGATCTGGAGGAATTGGCGCGCACGCCGGTGGCGGTCGTCTGCGCCGGCGCCAAGGCGCTGCTCGATCTGCCCAAGACGCTGGAGTACCTGGAAACGCGCGGGGTTCCCGTGATCGGTTATGGCACCGACGAGTTCCCCGCGTTCTGGAGCCGGCGCAGCGGGCTCAAGACGCCATTGCGGCTGGACACTCCGGCCGAGGTGGCGCGCTTTCTGCAGGTGAAGTGGGAACTCAATCTCGGCGGCGGTGCGATGGTGTGCAACCCGGTGCCGGAGGCGGACGAGATCCCGGCGCACGACATGCGCGGCTTCATCGATTCCGCCGTGCGCGAAGCCGAAGAGTACGGCATCAAGGGCAAGGCGGTGACGCCGTACATCCTGGCGCGCATCGTGGAGTTGTCCGGGGGGCGGAGTTTGCGCAGCAACATCGCGCTGGCGCAATCGAACGCGCGGGTGGCGGCGGAGATCGCCGCCGTCATGAGTTTGTAATCCGCGGCTTCTACAATGAGACGGTCGATGAAAAGGACTCTGCTGCGGGCAGGCGCTTTCGCCTAATGCCACATACCTTTCTCAGCACCGCACAGTCTGCATTGCTCGAAAAGCAATGGTCTGTCCTACTGTCGGTCGTAGACTTCGCGGATTTTGCGGCCTCCGGGAAGGTCGGCTTCGCGAGTCATCTGCTTGCCATCCGCGGAGACTCTGAAGGAGAACTTCATCAGCTCCTTGCCATCCTTGTAAAGGCTGAGCAGAAGGGTCGCAGACTGCCAGTTGCCGGCCATGGACACCTTGGCTGGATCGGCGGGCAGTTTCCCATCGGTGGTGCACTCGTAGGCTTCGCTGAAGGCCGCGTTGAACGCGCGCTTGCCGGTGGCGGAGTATTTGAAGTTCGGGTCCTTGTGCTCGATGATGAAGACGACCTCGCGGACACCGCCGGCAGGCGTGCCGCTGAGGGTCTCGTTCAATTTCCAGGTGCCGGTGAAGTCCGGGCGGGTGTCGGCGGTGGCGGCGGGTGCGGCGGGAAGCGAAGCGGGGGACGGGGCCGGGCGGGAAATCGCAACGCCGAGTTTCCAGATCCCGGCGATGTTGCGGGTGGCGCGGATGTCGCGGTCCGGTTCGCCTTCGACGAGGAGCAGATCCGCGCGTAGGCCGGGAGCGATGCGGCCGCGGTCGCTCAATCCGAACGCGGCGGCGGGTTGGGACGTGGCGGCGGCGAGCGCTTCCACGGGCGTGAGTCCGGCCTTGACGAGGAGTTCCAGTTCGGCGTGGAGGCTGGCGCCGTGGGCGGTGCCGGGGTTGGGGACGTCGGTGCCCGCGAAAATGCGAACGCCGGCCGCCTTGAGTTGGCGGACGGCTTCGAACATAGCCGGGCATGCGTCGGCGTTGAAATGGGCGGCCAACTGCCGGGCGCGCAGGTTGCTCACGGCTTGCGGGCTGAGATAGGGAGCGAGCCTTGGATCGTCGGCGATGGCGGCGGACTGCTCGGGACAGCCCTCGGCGTTGACGGCCAGGGTGGGAACCCAGAAGACACGGCGGGCTGCGGCCTCACGGACGATGGCGGGGTCGGGCGGGCCGGCGTAAATATGCGCGATGCCATCGGCGCCGGATTCGAGCGCGTCGCGGGCGTCCTGCAGAGTGGCGATGTGGACGATCGCCAGTTTCTTGCGGAGATGGGCGGCGGCAATAGCGGCAGCAAGAGTTTGGCGATCGAGCGTGGGGCGGTGGAAGCCGAAGGCGCTGCCATCGTCCTTCACCAGCTTGATGTAGTCGGAGCCTTCGGCGATGCGCGCATCGACGAACGCCTGGGCATCCTTGGCCCCGGCGAGCGTGGGAATGGAGACGCCGTACTCGGTGCCGTGGCCGCCGGGAGCGGTGACGAGGGTGCCCGCGGAGCGCAGGTCGGCGCGGTCAAAGGCCTTGCCTGCCTGCTGCTCGGCGCGCATCGCGGCGGCCATCGTGTGGAGCGTGAACATGTCGAGGTAGGTGGTGACTCCGAAGACCACCGCGGTCTTGAGGTCTTCGGGCGATTGAATGTGGGCGTGGGCATCGATGAGGCCCGGGAGGAGGCACTTGCCGGCGGCGTCGATGAGGTGCGCGCCGGCGGGGAGCGTGAGATCCGGACCGACCGCCTGGATTTTGGCGTCGACGATGAGGACAGAGGCGCGAGGGAGCATTCGGACGCCATCGAAGACGCGGGCGTTTTGAATGAGGGTGGATTGAGCCTGGAGCATCGCGGCGGATGCCAGCAGCAGGGCAGTCGAAAGCGCGTGGGACATCGGACCGCCTTTAGTATAGAGCGGGGCGGTCGGCAGCGTACCGGGTGTCCCTGCAAACGTTTTCTGAGTTTGCAGACAGTCTCTGTATCCGAGCCGCGACCGGGGTACCCTCTGGGTCCGGAGCGGTTTCCCGATGGGCAGCGGCATCTTCATCATTCGGTCAAGACGCACGCGTCATGAGCAACCGATGCCAAATTGCATCGAAGTGCTGGGCGGCCTTATAATCAAAAACGTTTGCAATAATTATGGCCGTGACAATCAAGGATGTGGCGCGGGAATCGGGCGTGAATGTCTCCACCGTTTCGCGCGCGCTGAATGGGGAGTACGGGGTTCACGCGGACACGCGGGAACACGTGGTGGCGGTAGCCCAGCGCTTGCGGTACCGTCCGAACCGGGTGGCGCGCGGGCTGGTGACGGGGCGCTCGCACACCCTGGCACTGGTGGTGAGCGACATCCGCAATCTCTTCTTCGCGGAGGTGGCGCGCGGCGCTGAAGATGCCGCGTACCGCGCCGGCTACGACCTGGTGCTGTGCAACAGCGATCTCGACGCCGAGAAGCAGATGCGCTACGCGCAATCGCTGATGGAGAAGCGCGTGGACGGCATCCTCATGAATTCCGTCGCCGTCCTCAGCAAGAAGCAGCAGGAGCAGCTATCGGGGCTGGGCGTGCCGATCGTGCTGCTCAATCGGACGGCTCCACGCAGCGCATTTTCCACCGTCTGCGCGGACAACGAGGCGGGCGGAGCGCTGGCGGCCGAGTACCTGCTGAAACTGGGGCACCGCAAGATCGCGCACCTCACGGGTCCGCGGCATCACGGCAACATGACGGAGCGGGCCAAGGG
>JADGNS010000292.1 GCA_017883355.1 Candidatus Solibacter sp. | reverse complement strand
CAGCGTGCTGCCGCTGGCGGCTGCGACGAGTAGTGCGGTGGTGGCGCTGGAGGCCGCGGTCACGGTCACGTAGACCGTTGTAGCGTTGCCAGTGACGCCGGACTGCCGGGAGGTGAGCAGCACGTCCAGGGTGGCCAGGTCGGGCGTGGCGTAAACGTTGATGTCGCCCGCGCCGCTATTGGCGGCATTGATGAGCACGGATAACGCGGTGACAATCGAGCTGATGGTGTCTTCCTTGACGACGGTGTATTTGTAGTCGGCTCCGCCGGTCGTGGTTACTTTGCCGGCGCTGTCGGTAGACTGGGTCCCGCCGATGTTGATATTGATGGCGTCGGCGGCTTGTATGCCGCCGGAGATGGTAACCCGTCCGCGAGCCAGAATATCAATGCTGGCGGCATTCCGCACCCCAGCGTAGGGAACTGTGTTTTCGCCCACCGAATAGACGGTGATGCGGCGGTTGTAGGCATCGCTGACGTACAGGTTGATGCCATCCCAGGCCAGGGACATCGGTGTGCGCAGCGAATCGGCCGCGTCGGAAGCCTGGTTGACGCTTCCGCCGATCTGGCCGAGCACCAGGTCCGCCGTAGCGGCACTCCCGGTGGGAATGGTGTTGAACATCAGGACGCGGTCATTGCCGCCATCGGCGATGAACAGCCGGTTGTTCGCCGCCAGCGCGAAGCGGGGGAAGCTCAGCGTCGCATTGCAGGCAACCGGGTAAGTCAGGTTGCTGTTGGTGTCGGTGCCGTTGGACGCCGGGCAAAGCACCGGCGTCTGTTTCGGGGGGACGGTAGTGTCGGCGGGATCGGTCTTGTATCCGTAGTTGGCTACCGAACTGACCAGGTCCGGCTGGCCGATCGCCACATCGGCGGGCTGGCCGTTGGCGGTGGGAATCGAGTTCCAGATGAGAACGCGGTTGTAGCCCAGGTCGGTGATGAAGACATGGACTCCGTCGGAACTCACGGCCACCGGATTGAGCAACTGGTTCGCCGTTACGTTGTTCTTCTGCTGGGTCAGGTCGGGCTGGACAAAGGTGGTGAAATCGGGCTGACCGAGCACCACATCGGCGGCCGCGCCATTGGCTGTAGGGATGCGGTTAAAGATCAGCACGCGGTTATTCTGCGTGTCGGCCACATACAGACGGCCATTCTGAATCCACACTCCCTGAGGGCCGCGCATCGACTTGGCATTGGGAGTGTTGCCCGGAACAGAAGCGGTGTTGAAGTTGGGCTGGCCCACCACCACGTCGGCCGGCGCGTTGTTGCTGGTGGGGATACGGTTCCAGATGAGCACGCGGTTGTGGTCGGTGTCGGCCACCACCAGGTGAACGCCATCGGAGGCCACCGCCGTGGGCAGACGCAAGGTGGTGCTGGTCGCCGCCAGGTTTTCCGTCGCGGTGGTGAAATCCGGTTGTCCCAGCACCAGGGTGGCGTGACCGACACAGACCGGGCACTTGCTGCTGTAGGTCAGCGCGTCGGTGGGCCGGGGCAGCATGCCGGACAGATTCTGGTACAGCAGCACGCGGTGATTGCTGGGCGAGGCTCCCACGCGATTCGAATCGGCCACAAACAGAGTGTCGGCGGCATAGGCAATGCCGCTGGCCCCTCCGAGAATCGTGTCGCTCGAATTGGAATCCTGGGAGGTGAAGGTTTTCTGCCCGATCACCAGGCGAGCAGCCTGTCCCGTGGTAAAGTCAGCGGCGCACAGGGCGGCCGCACAAAACAAGAATATGGAGATGCACTTCATGCGCAATGTCGATCGATCTAAACGTATGGATACAGAATCTTCAATTATAGCAAGGCTTTCCACCGCCGCCGTGTGATGCCGCGGTGTCACACCCGTGTGCCCAATCGGCACGCCCTCCACGGGGAAATCCAAGGACAACAAGCACTTTGGCAGTTCATGCCGGTGGATAGAGCAAGGAGAGTGCCAAGTGGCCGGGGCGCGGGCAGCCAAGGGCAGCCAAGCCCGGCGTGGCCGCCGCCCGCGCCGGTGAGTTACAGTAGCAACATGCTGCGTCGTACCTTCCTACAGACTCTGCCTGCCGCGGCCGCGGCAGTGTCGGCCGCCTCCGCCGAGGATGTGCCGGTCAAACTGGGCTTCGACACCTACTCGGTGCGCGCCTTCAAATGGAAGGGCACGCAACTGTTGGACTATGCCGCCGGACTGAAGCTGGACACCATCCAGTTTTCCGCCCTGGGCGATTACGGCCCGCTCGACCCGCCAAACCTGCAAAAAGTAAAGGACCGCGCCGCACTGCTCGGCATTACGATCGATAGCGGCATGGGCTGCATCTGCGAATCGTCCAAGGCGTTCAACAAGAACGGCCCGCCGGCCCGCCAGCAAATGATCGACGGGCTGAAGGCGTCTCAGGCGGTCGGTTCCAAATCGATGCGCTGCTACATGGGATCGAGCGAAGACCGGCTGGGGCCGCTGCCCATCGAAGCGCACATGGAGAACACCATCAAAGTGTTCCGCTCGGTGCGCGCGGAAGCGATGGACCTCGGCGTGAAGATCGCTCTGGAGAATCATTCCGGCGACATGCAGGCGCGGGAAGTGAGAACCATCATTGAAGAGGCGGGCAAAGATCTGGTGGCCGCGTGCCTGGACACGGGCAACCCCATCTGGTGCGTCGAAGACCCGTTCGTGACGCTGGAAATACTGGCGCCGTATGTGATCACCACCCACGTGCGCGATTCGGTGGTCTTCGAAGACGCGCGCGGCGCCGCCGGCCAGTGGGTGGCGCTGGGCGACGGCAATGTCGATCTGGTGCGCTTTGTGCGGGAGTTCCGCAAGCTCTGCCCGAAGTCGTCGATGCAACTGGAAATCATCACCGGGCGCCCGCCGCGCATGCTGCCGTATCTGGAGGCCGACTTCTGGAAGGCGTTCCCCAAAATGCCGGCCTGGGAGTTCGCGCGCTTCGTGTCGCTGGCCAAGAGCGGTCACCCGTTCATGGGTGCGATGGTCATCGAAGACGTCGCCGGGAAGAGGCCCGCGGTCATGGACGAAGCGCTGAAAGAGCAACAGCGCATCGATTTGGAGCGGAGTTTCGAATACGCCAAGAAGAAGCTGAACGTGGGCGTGGCGTGGCGGAGTTAGACGACGTCAGTATCGACCACAACACGGGTCATGCGGCGGGATCTACCCTCTTGCTGTGGCCGCGCCACTCGTGGAGTGCGGCGAGGAACTCCTCAATGGTCTCCTCCTCTGGCCAGAAGTCGCCATGCAGGACAGACAGGTCGGCAATTGGACCCTTGCCCTGTTGGGCGATCAACTCGTCCACACTGGGGTCGGCGTCGAAGTTGTAGCGAGGATCGTTAGACCCGTCCATCGAGTGGCCTCCCGCACTCCGAGTCTACCAACTGTTCCTCGCGCCGCGAGTATATCGCTACCTCCGCGTGGGCGTGGCCCTGCGCAGCTATGGTACGTGCGCGGGTTTACCGCAGTGAGCGTATCAGCCGGAGAAGCTGCCGACGGCGTTGCTGACGATCAAGGGTTAATCACGCCAGAATATCGAGCACCTTCCTTTGCATGTCGTCCCCCGTCTGAAACACCCGGGCATTGGCCTGAAACTGATCGCGCGCGGCGAGCAGTCCGACCGTTTCTGTGCTGAGATCGACCGAATCCGGAGCCGCCCCGGAGGTGCCGGCGATCCGGTCCGCCGATTTCTCCAGCTTGCTCTGCGCGTCCCGCATGCCGCCCAATGCGGCTCCTATTACATTCATGGCGTACTTATCGGACGGTTTTCTGAAAGTTTGAGACGGCTTTTTCGGCCGCGTGAAAACCGCACATGCCGTGAACTCCGCCGCCGGGAGGAGTCGAAGAACCGCAAAAGAACACGCCTGCCAGCGGCGTGCGATAGAGGCGCCGCGTCGGGCGGAGAAAAAACTGCCCGGGATCCAGCGCTCCGCCATTGAAATCGCCGCCCACCAGATTAGGATTGTGGCTCTCCATGCCGGCGGGGCTGAAAACGTGCCGCCCCAGAATGCGCTGCCCGAACCCGGGGGCGAACCGCTCCACCTGCGCCTCAATGGCATCCGTCATGTCGGTGGTAGATCCATTCGGCACATGGCAGTATGCCCAGGCGGTATGCTTTCCATCGGGCGCGCGGGTGGCATCGAAAAGAGTGTGCTGCACCAGCAGAACAAAGGGACGGCCGGTGTGGTGCGCTTCCCAGTCGGCGATCTCGTCGAGCGTGCCGCCCAGATGCACAGTGCCGGCGCGGGCGCATTCCGGGGCACGCCACGGAATGGGGCCATCCAGCGCCCAGTCCACTTTGAACGCTCCGGGACCGTAGCGATAGCGCCCGAGTGCCGTCCGGAACGGCGCCGGAAAACGCTTCCCCGCGAGTTCCAGCATCTGGCGCGGGGTCACGTCGCACAGCACCACGGGCGCATCGGGCAGAGAGGTCACGGGGGAACCGGTTCGAATTTCGCCGCCCAGGGAGCGCAGGTACCCGGCCAGCGCATCGGCAATGCGTTGCGCTCCGCCGCGCGGGAAGGGCCAGCCCGCGGTATGCGCGCAGACTCCCAGCACCAGTCCCACGGAGGCACCCAGCGGCGCTTCCAGAGGCAGGGTGGAATGCGCGGCAATCCCCGCGAACAGGGCGCGCGCGCGGTCGCCTCGAAAGTGCGCCTCCGCGATGCGCCGCGCGGAGCGTACGCCCGCTATGCCGAATCTCGCCAGCAACAGCGGATGGCGCGGCACGCCCAGCGGCGCCAGCACGTCGTGGCGCAGGCGCGGCCAGCCTAGAACGAAGGGCTCGAAGAGCGCTCGCCAGGATTCGCCGTCCCTACCCAGATTGCCGGCCGTCCGATCGAGGGAGCGCTCCAGCACCACCGCGGTGCCGTCATCCAGCGGGTGAGCCAGCGGTGCGTCCGGATGAACCCACTCGAGCCCGTGCTCCCCCAGCGGAAACTCTTCAAAGCACGGCGAGCACACAGCCAGCGGATGAACCGCCGAGCAGATATCGTGGACAAATCCGGGCAGGGTCAACTCGCCCGACCGCGCGCCGCCGCCGATGGTCTGGGCGCCTTCGTACACCGTCACCGCGTGGCCCGCGCGCGCCAGCACGATGGCAGCGGCCAAACCATTGGGACCGGACCCGATGACCACGGCGTTGCCTCTTGCGGGATTGGTCAACTTAGTTATTGTAGAAGAGATGCGGAAGAAACGGCTTGGCAACAGCGATATGGAGTTGACGCCGATCGGCGTCGGCGCGTGGGCGATGGGCGGCGGCGGATGGGCGTTCGCCTGGGGACCCCAGGATGACGACGATTCCATTTCCGCCATCCACACCGCGTTGGACGCCGGCGTGAACTGGATCGACACCGCCGCCGTCTACGGACTCGGCCATTCCGAGGATGTCGTGGGGCGCGCCCTGGAGGGCCGCTCGAATAAGCCCTACGTGTTCACTAAGTGCGCCCGGGCGTGGAACGAGAAGCGCGAGATCCAGAAGGTGTTGAAGCGCGATTCCATCCGCCGGGAGTGCGAGAGTAGCCTGCGCCGCCTCAAGGTTGACGCGATCGATCTCTACCAGATCCACTGGCCGGAGCCGGATGAGGATCTCGAAGAGGGCTGGGAGACGCTGGCGCGGCTCCAGGAAGAAGGCAAGGTCCGCTGGATTGGCGTCTCCAACTGCAACGTGGCGCAACTGGAGCGTTGCCGCGCGATCGCGCCCATCACCTCGCTCCAGCCGCCCTATTCCGCGGTTTCCCCGGAGGTGCAGGACACACACCTGCCGTACTGCCAGGAGCACGGAATCGGCGTGATCGTGTATTCGCCGATGAAGTCCGGGTTGCTCACCGGCAAGATGACGCCGGAACGGGTGGCGGCCCTGCCGGAGGACGATTTCCGCCGCCGCGCACCCGCGTTCCAGGAGCCGCAACTCACGCGCAACCTGGCGCTGGCCGACCTGATGAAGAAAATCGGCGCCCGCCACGGGCGCGGGGCGGGAGAAGTGGCCATCGCCTGGGTGCTGCGTCATCCGGCGGTGACGGCGGCGATCGTCGGCATGCGAAGCGCGGAACAGGCCGCAGGCGTGGTGGGTGCCCTGGAATTCACGCTGACGGCGGAGGAAATCGCCGAGATCGATTCGGCGCGGAAGGCGTAGGGCCACCAGCAGCCGCATGCGGACTCAGACCGGTACCAGCCTTTTAGGGCTGCATCGCTTCCCGGCGCATGCACTCGATCACCCACATCCTCACAAGCGTGGAGGCTTCGATGGTCTTACGCTTCGCTAGTCTCTCGATCATGAGTTTGGCCGTCGCCGGGATGCGAATGTTCAACTGCTTGGTGTTCGGCTGACTCCAGTACTCGAGCAGCATGCGCTCGAGATCCTCATGATCCGGATCGACCTCCATGATGCCCCGGTCCAACAGGTCAACCCCGTCGTGACGGTCGAAGAAATCCGACAATTCCACATGACTGGCGCCCTTTCGCGGCAGTCGAATCCTGGCGGCGTGGCTTTTTGCCTTTGGCGCTTTCATCGGTTTTTCCTGTACTTCTGCTTTTCTCGGGGACTCATTTCGCGCATGTGAA
>JADGNS010000291.1 GCA_017883355.1 Candidatus Solibacter sp. | reverse complement strand
TGGACCCCTACAAGCAATTCTGGTTCAGCACTACCGATGCGACCATCGAGGCTGTCCAGCACCACGTCGAGGGCACCGTCTCCACCATGGACGACTACCTGCGCATCCGACCCTCGCTGTATCCCGACCACAGTTCCGCAATCTGCGCCATGCAGCCCTGGGCAAAAAGGCAGGCGGAAGGTGAAGTCGTTGTTTGGACCACGCTGGAGGGGTTCTTCTGGTTTCCCCGCACGCTGCTCGGATTTGAGAGGCTGATGCTCGGGTACTTCGATCAGCCGGAACTGATTCACCAGATCAACCAGGATCTGCTGGAATTCAACTTGCGCCTGTTGGACCAGATCGGCCGAGTTTGTGTTCCGACGTTCACCACTATTGCCGAGGACATGTCTTATAACCATGGGCCCATGGTTTCCCGCCGCATCTGCGACGAGTTCCTGACTCCTTATTACGTCCGCTTGCTGGAGCGGGTCAAGGATATGAATGCAATCACCATCGTGGACACGGACGGCGATGTGACGAAGCTCGTGCCGTGGCTGCAAGCGGTCGGAGTGGAAGGCGTGCTACCGCTGGAACGGCAGGCCGGCGTCGATGGCATGGCGCTGCATGAGTTGTATCCCACACTGAGAATGGTGGGCCACTACAACAAGCGGGTGATGCACCTGGGCGAGGCCGCCATGCGAAAGGAGTTCGAGCGGTTGGTCCCGCTGATGCGGGTGGGTGGGTTTCTTCCGAGCGTCGACCACCAGACTCCCCCGGAAGTTTCACTCGACGACTATCGTTTGTTTCTGCGATTGTTGGAGGAGTACACGGTCGTCTGATCGCGTCCGGGGCGCGCTCATCGCGGAGACGCCACAAGCTGCGCGCGCTTGCAAACCTGTGGTAACAAAGGGTACACTCATTTGACAATAATAGAGTTGCGCGCTTCACTCGCCGCGCGACCGCCAAATGCCGCATGGGAGGCCGATACGACCGCTAGGATCCCCTTTTTCCGTGTTCTTGTCTGCTGGTGTGTTTCGACCGCGGCCTACGGGGGGATTCTCGTTTCCCGCACTCCCCAGGGTCTGCAATTCACCGACGCCGTCGCTGTCACGATCAATACCAAAGACAAAGCCCTGGGTCTCGGCGACCAACCCAAGCTATCCGGCCCCATCTCCAAACTGCCCGCCACCCATCTGAATGGAATCCTACTGATGGATATCGACGCCGGCGTGCTGGCGCAATATGAACAGGGCAAGGCCGAGTACCTGCTCCCCCAGGGTCTGCCCAAGACTGCGCCGGACGATCCCGCGGCCATCTGGAAGACCGCCAAAATTTCCTACAAGAAATCCGCGCAGGACAAGGCCGGCGCGGACGTTGCGGCGGCGGCATTCGTCGCCTTCCTCCCGGCAGGCGCCGAAGAACTCACGCGTGTTTGCATGGACGAAGGGGCGCTCCAGTTGATGGGAGGGAAAGGCAAGAGTTTCGCGACGCAGATCGAGCTGATGAGCGCCGTCGTCAAAGCGTACGCTTCCAATCCGGCGATGGCGCCCCTGGGCAAGTTCGTGGAAGAGGCGATGCGGCGGCGCTACGAGCAGTTCGAGAGTGGCGCGGCGGGCGTCGAGATTCTCGCACAGGGTGTGAAATTCGTGGAGCTGTCCCAAGCCGTCTATCCCAGTGATGCGGAGCAGGAGAAGTTGCGCGCGGCGCTCACCGGACGCAAGCAGTGGCTGGATCGCAAAGCCGCCATTTTGCGCGCGTTCGCAGCCGCCGAACAATGGGACGCCTTTCTGCTGGGCGACGGCGAGTTTGAAAGATATCAGCAGTCCTTCCCGGACCTGACGGCCAAGCACGCGCAGGCGCTGGCGGAGAGCCTGCAACAGCACCAGAGCGCCGCCGTGCAACGCAAGGGGGATGGCGATTACGCCGCCGCCTACCGCGAATACGGTCTTGCCAGTCATCGTAAGCCATCCGACCCCGTCCTGAGGGAGGATGTGATGGCGGCTTGGACGGAGTACTCGCGCCGCGAAGCCACCAGGCGGCAAGGCAATCGCGCCAGGCTGCAACCGGGGCAGCAAAGTTCCATCGAACGCTACCTCTATAATGCCGGCCAGTTTAAGGTGGCCAAGAAACTGGACGAAGCCCTGAAGAGCACGCTCGACGCCGAAGCCGTGCTGCGCAAGAGCGTACCGCCCAATGCCGCGGCTGCCGAAACTCTCAAGGTGCTGTACCAGAAAGCGGAAATCCTGGGCGCGCAGGAGCGGACCGCCGAAGCCCTCGCCACGCTGGATGAGTTCGACCTATATGCCGTCGACGAAGAGCGCGCGCCCGCCGAGAAACTGCGCAATCAACTCCTGTTCAGCCTCGACGCCGCCCTCAAGGATGTGAAAGCGAAATCCCAGGCGGCATGGGCTGATGGCAGCTATCATCGCGCTTACCGGCTGGCCGTACAGGGGCTGACGATGAAGTCCGACGATGTCGAACTGTTGTACCAGGCCGGCATGACGGCGCTGATTACGCGGCAACCCAAGGAAAGCCGCGAGTACTTCGGCCGGTACCTGGAATTATCCAATACGCTGGATGCCAAAGCGGAGGAGCGGGCGCTGGTCCGGCGCCTGTTGCCATCCATCGCGGAGCCTGGTCCCGCCGGGCAGGGCGACGCCGACTGGCTGTCCGGACAGCTTCTTCCCAAGGGCGTCTTCTATGGCCCGATCAGCCTCGCCTTCCAACCGCACATCTTTAGCATCGATGCCTCGAATAAGCTCAAGACGGCCTTCGAGTGGGACGGCGAGAAGCTCAAATCGGTGACGCCCACGTTCGACAAGAACGAGCACATCACCGCCGAGAAGAAGATCGCGGTGGGCTGGGACGATCGCGCGCGGCAGGTGGCCTGGGTCTCCGACCGGGATGAGGCGCGCCCTCCCGCGCCCACCGATCCCGACGAAGCCTACAAACGTTCCCCCGTGCTCCTGCTCAACAATCCCTGGGTCGACCTGGCGGCGATTCAGAAGTTCACCGGAAAGAATATCGCGGTGGGGATCGCGGGCAACCGTTTTTTCAGCCCGTTCGTTTGGGAGAAGGTCTACTACT
The DNA here is from genome assembly GCA_017883355.1 of Candidatus Solibacter sp. Lineage (GTDB taxonomy): Bacteria > Acidobacteriota > Terriglobia > Bryobacterales > Bryobacteraceae > Solibacter. The sequence goes on along the minus strand of JADGNS010000291.1, from coordinate 3,493 downwards.
TCCGCCTGACGTACGACGAAAGCGGCCGGGTGAGCCGCGCGCAGGAACTGAGCGGTCCGAAGGGGGCTCCCGGAGAACTGGTGCTGGAATTCGATTGGAGCGGCATGCAGTTGAATGCCATCCGCGGCTTCCAGGCCAAGGCCAAGATCTACGAGCGAACCATGCAGTACCAGGATGGTAAGCTGGTGGCCGAAGATGTGCAAGGGCCCGGTAAGGCCTCGCGCACTAAGTACACTTACAGCGGGAACCGGCTGATATCGGCTGAGTCGACGAATGACCCGGCCCTGGACAATCGCAGCCGCAAGGTTGCATTCGTCGGGAACTCGGCGTCCACGCAGGTGAAATAAGGAGACAACTATGCGGCGATTCGTTCTGGCTGGTCTGTTGTCCCTGGCAGGTATGGTCCCCGCGGTCCACGCCCAGGAGGGAGGCAAGCGCGTGGCGCTGATCATCGGCAATGACGCCTATGCGATCAGCCCGTTGAAGAACGCGGTCAACGACGCGCGTGCCATGGATGCGGCCCTTCGCGCATCCAACTTCCGCACGATCCTGGTGGAAAACGCGCGGAAGGCGGACATGGATACTAAGATTGGCGAGTTTCTGGATATGTTGGGACCGGACGACACGGCGCTTTTCTTCTACGCGGGACATGGGGTGCAGGTCGCCAATGAGAACTTCCTGGTTCCGGTGGATTTCGTCCCTGGAAACTCCATCGCCAGCGCCAAGTTCAGTTGCATGTCCGTGGCACTGATTCTGGAAGAACTGAAGAGCAAGCGCGCCAAGAAGAACATCGTCATACTGGACGCCTGCCGGAGCAACCCGGTGGCCGAGAAATACTCGCTGGAAGCCGGACTGGCGCAGCCGCAGAATTCCGGCAAGGAAACCTTCATCGCCTTTTCCACCGGCCCCGGCCAGGTGGCGGCCGACAATCCGGATGGACGCAACAGTTGGTTTACCGAGGCGCTCTCCGAGTATGTGGCGCAACCCGGGCTCACCATCGAAATCAATGAGGTTTTCAATAAGGTCAAGAAGCGCGTCTCCGATGCCACCGAAGGCCGGCAAACCCCGTGGACCACCTCCAACATGACGGGCTTCTATTTCCATCCGCCGCTCAATGCGGACAGCGAAAACGATCCCACCGTGGCGGAGAAGTGGTTCGACGACGCGCAACGGAGGGAACAGCGCGAAAACTGGGCGGAAGCGATCGACCTGATCCAGCAGGTCCTCAAGAAGAAGCCCGGCGGGACGCTGGAGGAAGCCGCCAGGAACGAGCTGCCGTACCTGACCGCGCGAAAAGAAGCGCAGGAGCGATTCGATGCGGGCGATTACGCGGCCGCCGCCCGTCTGTACGAACAGGCGGTGAAGCTCGACGCCTTCGCGATCGACGCGGCATTCCAGGGCGTGAACAGCTACCTGCTCAGCGACCGCGTGCCCGATGCCATGGGACTGCTCAAAGCCATCCGGATTCGCGGAACATCGGCATCCACGAAGAAAGCCAACGCCATATTGCAGGAACTCTCGGCGGTATCCAAGGAAGCCGGAACGGAACTGCAAGCCGGCATCCCGCAGCCTCCCCCGATCGAAGAAATTTTCAGCGGCGCGCATTTTGGAGTTCCCGATTGGGATGCCGGTGCGCGGCATCTGCAAACCGCTCCGGTAGATATTGGCAAGTGGACGAAGGACCTGAACCTGCCGGAGCAGACGCCCGTCCTGGTCGCGCAGCCCGCGGTTGCGTCCGGTTCGAGTTCGCAGTCCCCGGTTGCGTCGGCGATATCCGACGCGATCTTTCACGTGGAAGTGGTTCCCGCGGGCGATAAGCGCGATTTGAAAATCGTCAAGGTCGGCGGGGCGCAGGAGTTCGGCGTGGTGGAGTTCAAGGGCTCCGAGGGCGATACCCCGATTGTCTTCGATGGCAAGCAGGTGGCTCCGCAGGTGCCGGCCACGGTGCGCGTGCCCGCCGGCAAGTACGAGATCCGCACCATGCAGGACGGCAAGATTCTGACTCGCCTGGACGTGGAAGTGACGCCTCTTTCCACGAACGTGGTGACGGTGAAGAAGCCATGAAGGCGCTCGCCATGGTTGCCTGCGCAGCCGCGCTTGTGGCCGCCCCTGCCAAATGGACGGACCGCAACGAGTACGATCTGGTGCTCACCATTCGCGCCGAAGCGGCGCCGCGGAAGCGTCTGGCATTGCTGGACCAGTGGAAGGCCAAGTACCCTAAGACCGAACTCGAGCAGGTGCGGGAGGAATTGTACCTCTCCGCCTGGCAATCGCTGGGCGACAGCGCGCGCATGCTGGCCGTCGCCAGGGAGATGATCTCCGGCGGCGCCGACAACGCGGTGGGCTTGTATTGGTGTACGCTGCTGGTGCCGGAGGCAAAGGAGACATCTCCCGATCTGCTGGCCGCGGGCGAAAAGGCCGCCCGCCAGTTGCTCGCCGCCGCGGCATCGGAAGCCTGGCAGAAGCGGCGAGGCGAAGTGGAATTGCTGGCGCATCGCGCGCTCGGTTGGATTCAGTGGCAACGGGCCGACTACGCGGCGGCGGAAGCGGAGTTCACGAAGTGCCTGCAACAGGACCCCAATCGAGCGGAGATCTCCGCCTGGTTTGGAACCGTACTGGCGCTGGACCGGCAGCCCGCGAATCAGGTTCCGGCTTTGTGGCACATGGCGCGGGCCGCCTCCTACCGCGGCGCCGGCGCGCTGCCGGACGGGCAGCGGCGTCAACTCGGCACGGTCCTGGAACGTCTGTACGCTACTTACCACGGTGAGATGGCCGGGCTCGATCAATTGCGGATGGCCTCCGTGGCGGCCGCCTTTCCGCCCGCCGGTTTCGATATCGAATCGGCATCGGCGGCGGCGCTGCGCAAGCAGGACGAGGAACTGAGCCGCACCAATCCTCAACTGGCATCCTGGATTCGCATCCGGAGGCGCCTGGAAGCGCCGGATGGCGAGGCCTATTTCGCCGCATCGCTGCGCAATACGCCGCTTCCCGGGCGGCTCAAGGGGACACTGCTCCGCGCCACCCCCGCCGGCAAGCCCCAGGAACTGGTCCTCGGCGTGGGCGATGCCACAGCCGAGGAAGTCGTCTTGAAATTGGACAGCGCGTTCCCGAGCGACGGCGCCGCCGGGACGGTGCTGGAATTCGAGGGCACCTTTGACGCGTTCACCAAGGCGCCGTTCAGCCTGACCATTGTGGGTAACCGGGAAAAGGTCGAAGGCTGGCCTGCCCGGCAACCCGGCAAATAGGGCCGCCTAGCGGTGGCGTCCCGCGTAAGAGTTGACAATACGCCAAGCGTCGACACGAGTGTCGACGCGGCAGACACGAGTGTCTGCGCCACAACCACTAGCGGTGGCGGATTTCGACCTTCTTCACCACTGTGGACGATGGTTTGTCCGAGCCATTCACCACGTAGACCGAATAGTCCGATTCCCGTTTGTCCGCGGCCGTGGTGACCTTCCGGATTACCAGGTCGCGAGTGCCGAACGCGGTGGCC
>JADGNS010000290.1 GCA_017883355.1 Candidatus Solibacter sp. | reverse complement strand
AGTTCCAGGATGGAGCGGCCCAGGCGCCGGGCGATTACTTCCGAAACGTGGCGGCCCACTTCGGTGGACCCGGTGAAGCTGACCAGCGGAATGCGCGGGTCGCCAATCAGGCTCTCGGCCACCGGCTTACTCGGTCCGATGACGAGGTTGAACACGCCCTTCAAGCCGTGCCGGTCGAAGACGCGATTGACGATCTTTTGCACGGCAACGGCCACCAGCGGGGTCTCCGACGAGGGCCGCCAGAGGACGCAATCGCCGCACACCGCCGCGATCATGGCGTTCCACGCCCACACCGCGACGGGGAAGTTGAAGGCGCTGATCACGCCCACGATGCCGAGCGGGTGCCACTGCTCGTACATGCGATGTCCCGGGCGCTCGCTGTGCATGGTGAGGCCGTAAAGTTGGCGCGAGAGGCCGACGGCGAAATCGGCGATATCGATCATCTCCTGCACTTCGCCCAGGCCTTCGGGCAGAATCTTGCCCATCTCGAGCGAGACGAGCGCTCCCAGGTCCTGTTTGTGGGCGCGCAGTTCGTTGCCGATTTCGCGGACCATCTCGCCGCGCTTGGGAGCGGGCATCATGCGCCATTCGAGGAAGGCATCGGAAGCGCGCGCCACGACGGCCTCGTAATCGGCGGGGCCCGCCATGCGCACGCGGGCCAACGGCTCGCCGGTGGCGGGACTGAAGGAAATCAACTCGGCGCCAGCGGGTTCGGCGATCCAATCTCCATGGCACGCGCCGGAGTTTACTGGCTCGATGTGCAGTTTCTCTAGGAGGTCGGGAACAACATGGTTCGCGGTGGGCACGCTCTCATTCTAGCCCGTGGGGCTAGACCGCCAAGGCGCGTTCGACCGGCATGGTTTCCGTCTTGGCTGTGAGGACTCGTGTGCGCGGCTGAAAGGCAAACAGAGGGCAGGTGTAGCGGTGGCCGGCGAAATCGAACTCCATCACGTAAGGTTCGGCGCCGGGCGCGTGACTGCGCCGAATCCGGCACCCGGACACAGTCGCGCCGGGCTGGAGAACCCAACCGCAACAGTCATCCGTGTCCCACGCCGCAAGCGGCCTGACGATTGTGAGGACCGGCGAAAAGTACGCACTACGGTATCGCGGAGGTGTGTCTTCCCGAAAGGCTATCTTTCGTACGCTACGGGCGTACGGACGCGCAATTTACAACTGATCTTCGTACTGTTCCACCGCCACGCGCACGAGTTGGCCGCGCGTGCGCACGCCGGTTTTCTGGAACAGGCTCTGCAGGATGGCCTTCACGTAGCTCTCCGAGATTTGCAGCCGCCAGGCAATTTCTTTGTTGGACAGCCCTTCCAGGACGAAGCGCAGCACCTTGCGCTGCCGATCGTTGAAGGCCGGCGGGGCAGCCTGCGGCGACGCTCCGGGATCTTCGCCGATGGCCGCGAACTGGCGGTCGAACCAACTCCCGCCGGCGGCGACCGTGCGAATCACGGTGGCCAGTTCGCTGAGTTCTCCCTGCTTGAGGAAGATGCCGTTCACGCCCTGCCGCATGAGGCGGCGGGCTTCGGTGTCGCTCACCCATGCGGTGACCACGAGGACGCGGCCCTCGTAGCCGATCTGCCGGGCGGCGGGCAGAAACTGCGAAGCGCGCTCCGCGCCCAAATCGTGGTCCAGCAGGACCAGGTCGAACGACTGCTGGGAGAGCAGCGATAGCGCATCCCGAATACTGGCGCACGGCACGACGAACAGATTGGGATCGGCGGCGAGCGCCTGGGACACGCTCTGGCGGAACAGCGCGTGGTCGTCGATCAGCAGGGCGCGGATCGGCAGGCTGGCTGCTACGGTCACGGGTATCATTCTTCTACCTGATTCTCCACCGGCCACAGCTCCACTGTAAAGCAGGTGCCCGGACCATCGGGATCGTAGCGCAGGCCGCCACCGTGGGCGCGCAGGATGGCGCGCGAGATGTACAGGCCCAGTCCCACGGAGTGCGCTCCGGCCTGAAAGGGCCGGAAGAGTTCGTCGGGCTGCGCCACACCGGGGCCGGAATCGCAGAAATGGATCGCAACCAGGTCGCGTTCCACCGCCACGGAGATGCGTACTTCGCGAACCGGGCGGCCTTCCAGGGCCTGCACGCTGTTGCGCGCCAGATTGACGAAGACCTGCAACAGGCTGTGATGGTCGGCTTGCACCAGGGGCAATCCCTCGCCCACCTCCCAGATCAGCGCGATGCCGGCCTCGCGCAGTCCCGGCTCGATGACGATGCGGGCTTCGTCGAGCACGGTGCCGAGGTCTGTTACCATGGCCTCGCGATCCGAGGCGGCGCGCAGGCCGGAGGAGGCGATTTTCTCCAGCCCTTGGATCAGCGTGCCCAGCACCTCATACTGATCGTTGCCGTGGACCGGACACTCGGCGGCGAGACGCGTGTGGGCGGACGCGGCGGCCGACGCCAGATTGCGGATCTCATGGGAGATGGCGCCGATCAGGACGCGCGAAGTGGCCATCATCGAATCGAAGCCCGAGCCCTCGCGGTCGCGCAGATTCTCGCTGGCGTCCCACACCACGGCCGCCAGTCCCGGACCCTGCAAGGTGTGGTAGGTGGAGAGCCAGACGTGGGCCAGGAAGACCTCGCCGTTGCGGCGCTGCGCCTTGCATTCGACATTGGTGCGCAGGTTGGCGGCCGGGCGCGGGTTCTTCAACATGCGGTAAAGAATCGGCAGATAGGGCGCCACGTCGCTGCCTTGCATGGATTGGTCTTCAAAACCGAACAGGTCGCGCGCCGATTCGTTGGCCAGGGCGACGCGGCCCGAGTGATCCAGCGTGAGGATGGCCAGCGGGCTGGTTTCGATCAGGATGCGCACCTGTTGTTCCGCCTCCTGCCGCAGGCGGATGTGCCGCTCGCGTTCCGCCAGATGGTCCGCCAGATTGCGCCGGCGCTGGTTCAGTTCGGCGACGAAGAAGCCGGTCATGGCGAACCCCGCGGTCACGACGGCGAGGCGTTCCAGCGCGCCGGGGGCGAACCTCACCGGGTCGAAGGCTTCGCGGAGGAAGCCGCAGAGCACCGCCATGAGCAGAATCTGCCAGGTGTTAAGCGCGGATGCGGCCAGCAGAACCGGGAACAGGTAGAGGAAGCCGATCGAGACGTCAAAGAATTGCCAGTCCACCCAGGCAATGCTTGCGGTCAGAACGCCTGCAATCGCGCTCACCGTGAGGCGGCGCGATTCCGAGTATTCGAGAAACCGATCTAATCTGGTAGTCATCTTTCCGCGGTTGTTACCATCGTAACGTGCGGAGTGGCAAACGCAAGCGCGGTTGGTTCGGCAGTTGGTTCCGCGCCATCCTGACTTTGGTGGCTGCGCTGATGGCGGCATTCTATCTGCTCAGCCTGATCGCGCTGGTGGCGCTCCGCTGGGTGGATCCGCCAATCACCATGGTGCAGGCCCAGCGCCGCATGGAGGCGTGGGTCCGCCACAAGCCCTACACCAGGCGCCAACAGTGGGTGCCCTTGGGGCGCATCGCGGGCGACCTGCAGCACGCCGTCATCTCGGCCGAGGATGGCCGCTTCTTCCAGCACCACGGAATCGATTGGAAAGAAGTGCAGAAGGTGGTGGACCAGGACGTGGAAGAGGGGCGGCTGGGACGCGGCGGCTCCACCATCACGCAGCAACTGGTGAAAAACCTGTTCTTCACCACCAGCCGGAGCGTGGTGCGCAAAGGTGTGGAGTTCACGCTGGCGCCGCTGGCGGAGTGGGTCCTGCCCAAGAAGCGCATCTTGGAACTGTATCTGAATGTGATCGAATGGGGCCCGGGTATCTGGGGAGCGGAAGCGGCGGCGCGAAGCTGGTACGGTCTTCCGGCGGCCAGGGTGACTCGCGATCAGGCGGCGCGCCTGGCCGCGGTGATTCCCTCCCCATTGCGCCGCAAGCCCGCCCGCATGAACGCCTACAGCGAGGAAATTTTGCGGCGTATGGGGCAGACGGGATGGTAGAAAACGCGTTTCTCGCGGGCGCAAAGACGCCAAGGTAAAGATCGCTAAGAAAGGCATCGGGCTAGCGGTAGTGTCGGTATAATCGCTGTTATCTTTTGTTGAAGGAGGAGGGAATTCATGGTGCGGGACCTGAAAATGTTGCAGGGGACCTGGAACATCGTGTCCATGGAAATGGACGGGCAGAAAATGTCCGGTGGGAGTGCGCGGATCGTGGTGCGCGGGGATCGCTTCACCACCACCGGCATGGGCGCGACCTATGAAGGAACGATGGCGGTCCACCCGAAGACAGCGCCCAGGAGTTTCGAACTGCATTTTGAGGAAGGTCCGGAGAAGGGAAACACCTCCTTCGGGATTTACGAGTTAGACGGCGACAGGTGGACGATTTGCCTGACGACGCGCGGCAGCGAGCGCCCCAAGGAGTTCGCCGCGCCGCCCGGCACCGGGATCGCTCTGGAGACTCTCGAGAGGGCGATGGCGTCCGGTGCGAAGGCCGCGGAGGATGCGCCGGACGCACTGGCTTCGCCGGCGGGCGACGCCGCGAGTGAACTGGCCGGGGAGTGGGTCCCCGACTCCCTGGTGCGCGACGGGGAGGCTTTGCCTCAGTCGATGCTCCAGTATGGCAAGCGCATCGCCACGGCAAACGAGGTCACCGTTAAGTTCGGCCCGCAGGTGATGCTGCAAGCCAGTTATGCGGTGGACCGTTCGCCGACGCCCATGACGATGGACTACGTTCTAGCCAACGGCAAGCCGCAGTACGGCATCTGGGCACTGGAGGGCAAGCGGTTGACCACCTGCTTCGGGGCGCCCGGCCAGCCGCGGCCCGCCGAATTCGCCAGCACTCCCGGGGACGGCAGAACACTCACGGTGTGGATTCCGGCCGGTAAGTAACCTGACTTACCGCGCGTACCGTTACCGCTGCTACGCACGTCTAACAGAATATAGACATTGCACGCGCGCTTAAGGCTACACTGGTACTGAAATAACGAAATGAAATTTCCCAACGTCTTGTTACTGGCGCTGATCCCGCTGGTGCAGGCGGGTGGACCCGATCGCTTCACGCCGACCAATCGCGTGAGCGGCGTCGGCATCTCCCGCGACGATATTTCCGACGAGCTGCTGGAGATTCGCACCGAGCGGATGATCGAATCGCAGACGTTCAGCATCATGCGCGAGGCGCAGGCGCTGGCGGGCGCGAAACGCGTTACCGGCAATGCCAGGTTGCAGGCTCTGTTCCGTTCGTCGGCGGACTCTAGCGGCATGCCGGCCTCGGTCATCGAGGCCATCTGCTATCTGGAAAGCTGGGGCGACCCCAAAGCGCAAAGCGTCACCGGACCCAAGGGCATCATGCAGATCTCCGGCGCAACGGCCGTCAGCATGGGCCTGAAGGTGACTTATGCCACCCGATATAAGACGACACGCGACAAGGTTCCGGTGAAGGCCAAGGGCAAAGGTAAGACGACTTACCGCACGGTAACTCGAAAAACGCCGTACAAAGTGCTCGTGCGCGACGACCGCATGCTGCCGGAGCGCGCCATTCCGGCGGCGGCGCATTATCTGGCGGGCATGGAGCGCAAGTTCGGCGGACGCGATTGGGCCGTGTTTGCGTACCACTGCGGCCAGGGATGCGTCGGGATGATGCAGGAAATCACGCGGCGCGCGCGCGGTATTCCTAACGACAAGATGACCGTGGCGCGCATGTTCTTCGCTCACAGCCCCGCCTGGAATCGCGAATTGTACGAGGCCATACAGCAGCAGATGCAGCGCGACTATTCGCCCACTTACTGGTTCCGCATCCGCCGCGCGGAGCAGTTACTGGCGCTCTATCGCCGCGATCCGGCGGAGTTCGCCCGCCTGGCGCAGGAATACAAAAGCGACTTCGTCACCAACGCCCGCGCACCGCACCGCCTCGCCGTGTGGCTCAAGAAGGACGACCTGGTGTTCCGCAGCAGCGACGATATTCGCGCCGCGTTGGGCCAGAAGCTGGTCAAAGCTCTGAACCGGCCCGACTATTTCGGCTATGCCGTGAAGCTTCCCGCCGATTCGGATTACCTCTCCGAAGCGTCGCCCTCGGCCATCGGCACGCTGGCCTACATCGCCTTCGAGACGCGGCGCCTGTATGAGGAGTCCGGGGCGAAGGGGCCGTTCCGGCCACTGGTGGTCACCGCGCTCGTGGAACCCCAGGACTACGCCAGCCAGAAGGGCAAGCCGGAAGCGCTGGCGCACTGCTCCGGACACGTGTTCGATATCGATTACTCCGTGCTGCCCCCGGCGGAACTGGAATGCCTGCGCTTCGTGCTCAGCGATCTGGGCTGGGAAGGCTATCTGGGTTTCGTGGAAGACGGCATGGACAGCCTGCACATCGGCTGCTCGCCGGGAGCGCGCGAGTTCTTCACGAAAGTATTTAAGGAAGCGGCGGGCAAGGCGTCCGGCGATTTCGTGGAAGGCGAAGGCAAGTAGAGCTCATTCTGCTTCAATTACCGCCTGCTTAACTCCCGACCGGTCATCCTCCCGCCCCGTAGCCTTTTAGGCTGCAACGTCGGCATCCGGCACCCCCCTCCGGGGTGCTCCGCATACGGCGCACTATTCACCCGATCACGTGGAAGGC
>JADGNS010000289.1 GCA_017883355.1 Candidatus Solibacter sp. | reverse complement strand
CGGAGTAGAGGTGCGTCCAGCCATCGTGTTCCCAGGGGAAGACGATGCGGTTGGCGGCGGTCCAGACCAGTTGATTGTCGGCGACCACGGCGCGGAAGACGCTGCCCGCACCGGGGTCGGCCTTCCAGACCTGGCGGCCGGCGCCGTCGGAGACGCTGGCGGCGCGGATGGCCCAGGGATCTCCGGCGCGCCGACCGCCGCGGCCCCCGCCCCCACCGCTGGTCATGCGGGTGAAGGCGACCTGTTTGCCGTCGGGCGACCAGGTGGGGTTGGCATCGCGGTCGACGCTGGGGTCGAGGTAGGTTAGCGACTTGGATGCGAAATCGTAGACGGCGATGAAGCTGTGATTGGTGCGATCGCTCACGTAGGCGAGCTTGCTGCCGTCGGGCGACCAGCGGACCTCGCCCGCGGCGACGCCGGCGCGCGCGTGAATCAATAGCGAGGGCCCAGCCGTGCCATTGAGCGGCGCCAGCCAGATCTGTCCGCCCAAGAGGTAGGCCACCTGGTCGCCCTTGGGCGATAGGACGGGCGAATGTCCGGCGGCGATCTTGCGCGGCGCTTCCCCGGGGGCGGCGATCCAGATGGATTGATCGACGCCGGCGGGGTCGGCGGTGGGGTTGGGGTCGGGGCGGCCGAGAAATTCGAGATCGCCGCCGCGCACGTAGACGACGGCTTTGGCGTCGGGGGTCCAGCGGAGCTGGCCGACGTCCTGGCCATCGTCCTGGGTGTAGTTGGTGAGGCGCACGCCTTTGAAGTCGGGCGCGGTGGCGATCCATACGTTGCGCGCGCCGCGCTCGTTGAGCAGCCACGCCACCTTGGCGCCGCCCGGCGCGGCGATCAGTTCGGAGGGGAACGGCGCGGAGAGCACCTGTTCCAGAGTAAAGGTCTTCGACAGCGCCAGGGATACCAGAAAGATGCCGGCGAGCAGAGAGCGTTTCATGTCGAACCAGTCTACTCCAGGGGAGGGGTGCGTAAACAGTTTTGGGGATTTCGCGGAATGGTCGCGGCTCGGTTTCAAACGGCCGGGCGTGGTATGCTTTTGATCTAGCGAGGGCATCGCTCCTGTGGACATTCCCGCCAATTTCAATCTATCTGTAACGCCGACCTTCGGCAGGCACGTCCCTATACATGTCGCTATGTGCCGCTGACGTGGACCCATGTTCGAACTCCTGTTCAAATATCCGGCCAGCATTTTCCATAAGGGCCAGTTCGTCTTGCTGACGCCGTGGCCGGTCTGGGTGCTGGCGATTGCCATCGTGGCGGCTGCCGGACTGCTGTTCTGGCACGTGCGGCGCAATCACGGCATGCTCTCCGGAGCGCGCCCGCTGGCCATCTGGCTGCTGGAAAGCAGCCTGATCGCCCTGATCCTGTTTCTGCTCTGGCACCCCGCGCTGAGCATCGCGACGCTGCGCCCCCAACAGAACGTGGTGGCGGTCCTGGTGGACGATTCGCGCAGCATGGGGATCAACGATGCCAGCGGGACGCGCGAGGCGGCGGCGCAATCCACGCTCAATGCCGGAATGCTGAAAGGACTCAGCGACCGCTTCCAGGTAAGACTTTACAAATTTGGCCGGGAGCCGGAACGGATACAGAAACCCGACCAGCTCACGGCGACGGCTCCGGCTTCGCGGCTGGGCGAAACGCTGGAGCGCGTGCTGGCCGAATCCTCCTCTCTGCCGCTGGGCGCGATCGTGATGCTGAGCGATGGGGCGGACAACGCGGGCGGCATCGACCTGGCGACGGTGGCGGCGATTCGCCGGCAACGGATTCCCATCCACACGATCGGCTTCGGCAAGGAGCATCCGGATAAGGATGTGGAGATCGCGGACGCCGTAGTGCCGGCGCGCGCGCTGCCGGATTCCAAGTTGACGGCCACCGTCACGCTGCAAAGCTGGGGACTCAGTGGCGCGAAGAGCAAGCTGACGGTGCGCGAGAGCGGCAAGGTGCTGGTGTCGCAGGACGTCACGTTCAAAGAGAACGGGCAGTTGCAGCCGGAGACGCTGGTGTTCAACGGCGGGACGGCGGGTCCGAAGACGCTAGAGATCTCGGTGGATCCGGTGGGCGGGGAAGAGAACCAGCTCAACAACAAGATCACCCGCGTGGTCAACGTAGAGGCGCGCAAGCCGCGCATCCTCTATATCCAGGGCGAGCCGGTGTGGGAGTACAAATTCATCCGGCGCGCGATCGAGGACTACCCGGATATCGGCATCGAACTGCCGAGCATGCTGCGCACCACGCAGAACAAGATCTACCGGCAAGGCATCAAGGACCCCAAGGAACTGGAAGACGGCTTCCCAACCAAGCCGGAAGAGCTGTTTGCCTACCAGGGGCTGATCATCGGCGGCGTGGAAGCGAGCTACTTCACGGCGCCGCAGCAACAGGCGATTCGCGATTTTGTGGATCGGCGCGGCGGCGGCGTGCTGTTCATCGCCGGACGTGCCAGCTTGGGCGATGGCGGATGGCAGAATTCGCCGATGGCCGATCTGATTCCGGTCAAGCTGCCGGACGGACGCGGCACGTTCCATCGCGATTTTTCCAGTGTGTCGCTGACCGCGCAGGGAGCGCAGGGCGTGCTCTGCCGCCTGGACGAACTTCCGGCGCGCAACGCGGAACGCTGGAAGAAGATTCCGCAGATTGCCAACTACCAGGATGTGGGGGAGGCCAAACCGGGCGCCACTACGCTGCTGGAAGTGCTGCCGGCGGGCAAGCGGCCGCAGCCGCTGCTGGTGACGCAGAACTACGGGCGCGGGCGCACCGTGGTGTTCGCCACCGAGGGAAGCTGGCGCTGGAAGATGTGGCTGGATCATGCGGACAAGACCCACGCGACGTTCTGGCAGCAGATGTTCCGCCACCTGGTGACCGACGCTCCGGGGCAGGTGGTCGCCTCGACGCCCCGGTCGGTATTGAGCGATGAGACGAGGGTGCCGGTCCGCGTGGAAGTCCGCGACAAACAGTACAAGCCGGTGACCAACGCCAAGGTGCAGGCGCGATTCCTCCAGCCCGATGGCACCAGCGCAACTATGGAACTTTCGCCGGTCCCCCTGGAAGAAGGGATATACGGCGGGGAATGGACGGCGGAGAAACCGGGGTCGTATGTGGTGGAAATTCTGGCGGGGCTGGAATCGGAACAGATCGGGCACGACGTGCTGACGTTCCGCCGCGAGGACGCCGTCGCGGAGAACTTCCACACTTCGCAGAACAAGGAACTGCTGGCCAAACTGAGCGAGCAGACCGGCGGGCGGTACTACAAGCCGGATGAGGCGTCCAAGCTAACGAATGAAATTTCCTACTCCGAAGCGGGCATCACGACACGCGAGACCCGCGACCTTTGGGATATGCCGGTGATTTTCCTGTTGGCCATGGCGATCCGCGCCTCCGAATGGCTGTTGCGCCGAAAGTGGGGCGTGGTATGAAGACGCTGGCATTGCTGCTGGCGGCCGCGATCTCTCTGCCGGCGGCTACGTTTTACGTCACCATCGCCGGGCTGGGTGGGGAAGCCGACTACGCGCAGCGTTTCAAAATGTGGGCCGAGGATATCGATGGCAGCCTGAAGAAGGCCGGCGGCGAGGCGACGGTGACGACGATGAACGCGCCCCAACTGGAGCAGATCCGCGCGCGCTTCGCCGAACTCGCCAAACAGGTGAAGCCGGCCGATTCGCTGGCGGTCATCCTGATCGGCCACGGCACCTACGACGGGCACGAATACAAGTTCAACATCCCGGGTGCGGACCTCACGGCGACGGAACTGGGGACCCTGCTGGATCGCGTCCCGGCGCAGCGGCAACTGGTGGTGAACATGACGAGCGCGAGCGGCGGATCGATCGAGGCGTTGCGGCGGCCCAACCGGATCGTGATTGCGGCCACCAAGACGGGGTCGGAAAAGAACGCCACCAACTTCGCGCGCTACTTCGCCGAAGCGTTGCGCGAACCGTCGGCGGATACGGACAAGAACGAATCGATCAGCGCGCTGGAAGCGTTCCGCTACGCGCAGACGAAAACCACGGAATTCTTCGACACGCAGAAGCGCCTGGCCACGGAACATTCGGTGATCGAAGACACGGGGAAAGGTATGGGCGAGCGCACCGTGACGGCGGAGAACGGCCAGGGCAAGCTGGCGGCTTCGTTCACGGTGGTGCGCCTGGGGGCGAATGCGGCGGCGGCGCGCGACCCCAACAAACGGCCCCTGCTGGACAAGAAGGAACAGCTCGAACAGGCGATCGAGAAGTTGAAATTCGAAAAGGCCGCGATGCCTCTCCAGGAGTACAAGCGCCAGTTGACGCAGCTCCTGCTGGAGCTTGCCAAGACCCAGGAGGCCCTCGACAAACCGTGAGGGAAAGCCAGTGAGATACCTCCCACGGCTGGGCGCCGTCACGCTCCTGCTTGTGCTGACCCTGCCGGCGCAAACGCTGGATCAGGCGGAAGCGTTGTGGAAGGCGCGGCGGTTCAAGGAAGCCAACGAGGTCTTCAAGCAACTGGAGGCCAAGAATCCCAAGAACCCGGACTACAAAGTGCGGTATGGCCGCATGATGCTGGACCACGCGCAGCCTACCGACGCGCAGGACCTGTTCGGCGAGGCGCTGGAAATCAAGAAGGATCACGCGGGCGCACTGCTGGGGCTGGCGCTGGTGGCCTCGGAGAACTTCGAAGCGCGCGCCGGCGACCTGGCGAAGAAGGCGCTGGAGATCGATCCCAAGCTGGTGGAAGCCCAGGAACTATTGGGGCGGATCGCGCTGGAAGACAACGACAATCCCAAAGCCACCGAGGAAGCTAAGAAGGCCCTGGCGATGGACGCGAACTCGCAACAGGGCAAGGCGATTCTGGCCACCATCGACCTGCTCGCCGATAAGAAGGAAACGGCGTGGGATCCGCACACCGCCAAGGGTTACGAGACCATCGGCCATTTCTTCGTCATGAACCGGCGCTACGAAGAAGGCATACAGTATTTCCGCAAGGCCATCGAACTCGACCCGCAGCTTTACAGCGCGCGTTCCAAGCTGGGCGTCAACCTGATGCGCCTGGGACAGAATGACGAGGCATACAAGCAACTCGAAATCTGTTTCAACAACGAATTCCAGGATGCGGCCACGCGCAATTCGCTGAAGCTGATGGATACGTATAAGAATTTCGCCACCTTCACGACGGCGACCACCAGCCTCAAGCTCGACAAGAAGGAGGCCGAACTGCTGCGCCCCTACTTCCAGAGCGAGATGGAGCGCGCCATGGCGACCTACGAGAAGAAGTACAAGCTCAAGCTGGAAAAGCCGGTGCAGGTGGAGGTCTACCCCAACCACGAGGATTTCGCGGTGCGCACGCTGGGCATGCCGGGACTGGGCGCTTTGGGCGTGACGTTCGGCTACGCGGTGGCCATGGACAGCCCCTCGGGGCGCAAGCCGGGGACCTTCCATTGGGCATCCACGCTGTGGCACGAAATGAGTCACGTGTACACGCTGACCGCGACCGGGCATCGCGTGCCGCGCTGGTTCACGGAGGGCATGGCGGTCCATGAAGAGACGGCGATCTCGCCGGATTGGGGCGACCGTCTGAGCCCGGATGTCATCAGCGCCATCAAGAATAAGAAGCTGCTGCCGATCGCCGAACTGGATCGCGGGTTCGTGCATCCGACGGCGCCGGCGCAGGTCATCGTCAGCTATTTCCAGGCGGGCCGCATCTGCGATTACATCAACGAAAAGTTCGGCTGGGACACGCTGCTGGCCATGCTGCACGATTTCGGCTCTGGCGAAGAGACGTCCGCGGTGGTGCGCAAGGAACTGAAGATCGAACCGGCTGAGTTCGACACGCGCTTTCTGGCCTTCGTGGAGAAAGACACCAAGAATGCGGTGGACCATTTCGACGAGTGGAAGAAGGGCCTGAAATCGCTGGTGCAAAACGAAGCGAGCAAGGATTGGGGCGCGGTCATCAAGGAAGGCACGGCGATTCGCGACATGTATCCCGATTACGTGGAAGAGCACAGCGTGTACGAGGCGCTGGCCGCGGCGTACCTGGCCAAGGGCGACAAACCGGCGGCCATCGCGGAGTTGTTGCGCTACGAAAAAATTGGCGGGCGCGATCCGGAATCGTTGAAGCTGCTGGCGAAGACGCTGGAAGAGGCGGGCCGCAACCTAGAGGCCGCCGACGCGTTGAACCGGCTGAATTTTATCTACCCGATGGACGCCGCCGCGCATCGCAGCCTGGGGGGCCTGTGGCTGGGGCAGGGCAACGTGAAGGGGGCGGTCCGCGAATTCGCCGCCGTTGTGGCGCGCAACCCGCTGGACCCGGCGCAGGCGCATTTCGATCTCGCGCGCGCCTATCACGCCGACAAACAGGACGAACAGGCGAAGGAAGAATTGCTGGCCGCTCTGGAGGCGGCTCCGGGGTTCCGTCCCGCCCAAAAGCTCCTGCTAGAATTGAGCACTACCGAAGACAAGATCAAGCAGTAGAAACGGACAAAACATGTCAACAGCGACCGAGTTGGAGCCGGAAGTTCTGAAAGCGCGGATCGAGCGCTTTCGCCAGGTGCAGAGCGAGATCGTGACGCAGGTGCGCCGCGTGATCGTGGGCCA
>JADGNS010000288.1 GCA_017883355.1 Candidatus Solibacter sp. | reverse complement strand
ACGAGGGCGTCCCGCGCGGTCCAGGGGGACCGCCCCACCAAGCCGCTGCAAGAGCGATTACCTGAGTCAGGCGGATAGCCCCCTTCGTTGATCTGGGCCCGTTCCTTGAATGTCGCGGCGCCACGCCGCCCGCTCTGTCCGCTGGAGACAGCACCGCCCAGACCGCGTTGCCCAGCCCCAAGACACACGCAAAGTCCGGGTGTACGATGAAGTCGCGGCGCCATTGCCCGCACTCCACTATGCGTATTCGATCCCTGTGCCTTACGGCGGCTCTCGCGTTCTGTCCGGCAGCGGTGGCGGCCGACGTCCGCGTCTGGCAGGATACCCTCACCCTCCCCACTTACCAGGAGGGGCCGCCCAATCCCAATCCGCCCTTCGACCAATTCGCCGCGACCAGGTTTAACTATCCCTATACGCTGCGCGAGAACATTACAGACCGCCGTGTGGATACCGCCTGGCGCGCCGTCTACCTGGAAAACGAGTACCTCAAGTGCTCGGTCCTGCCCGACATCGGCGGCCACCTCTACACCTGCATCGACAAGGTCAGTGGGGAGCCGATGTTCTACGCCAACCCGTCCATCAAGAAGGCCCAGATCGGTTACCGCGGCGCCTGGGCGGCATTCGGCATCGAGTTCAATTTCCCGGTCTCGCACAACTGGGTCTCCATGTCTCCCGTCGATTTCTCCTTCGCGAAAAACGCCGATGGCAGCGCGAGCGTATTCGTCGGCAACATCGATCGCCCGTACGGCATGCAATGGACCGTCGAGTTGCGCCTTGCACCAGCCTCCACTCTCTTGGAACAGCGCGTCACCCTCTACAACCGCAGTGACGTGCGCCATCGATTTTACTGGTGGAGCAACGCCGGAGTCCGTGTGTGGGACGACTCGAAAATCTGGTATCCCATGCGTTGGGCCGCCAGCCACGGTTTCACCGCGGTCGAGACCTGGCCGGTCAATTCCGCGGGCCTCGACCTGAGCGTGATCTCTAACCAGACGCGCGGTCCGGTTTCCCAGTTCATACACGGCAGCCGCGAACCGTTCATGGGCATCTACCATCCCAAAACGCAGACTGGCGTCGCCCACTACGCCGATTATGCCGATCTGCCCGCTAAGAAGATCTGGTCGTGGGGCGTCGATACCGATGGTCTCGACTGGCGGCGCGCCCTCTCCGACAACAACAGCGCCTACGCCGAGGTTCAGGCCGGGCTGATGCGCAATCAGGAAACCTACGCGTTCCTGGAACCGCGGCAAAGCATCCACTTCACCGAATACTGGATGCCGGTGCGCGCCATCGGCGGCATCGCCCGCGCCAACCTCGCCGGAGTACTCCACCTGCACCGCGAGGCGGGCAGCCTGCTGGCCGGCTTCAACACGAACCGGGCCGTGGCGGGTGCCAAGGTGCGCATCCTCGATGGCAGCCGTGTGCTGCGCGAAGACACGGTCGATCTCGTACCGGAGCGCACCTGGACACTCAAAATCGCCGACGCCCCCCAGTCCCATCTCACCTTCGAATTGTGGGACGCCGCCGGACACTCACTCATGCGCCAGACCGAGGGCGAGTACGATTGGACGCCGGAAGCCCAGATCCGAACCGGCGCGCAGCCTCGGCCGCCATCGGGCGGACCGCTCGATGCGGGCGCCGATCTGGAGCTCAACGGCAACCTGCCGGCAGCCTACGAAGTTTACGACCGCGCCCTGCACCAGTCGCCCGACGACAAGGCGCTGCGCATTGCCGCCGGACGGCTGGCAGCGTCGCTGCTGCGCTATGAAGACGCAGTCCGCTGGCTGGAGCCCGCCCAGGCGCGCACAACGCAGGATGCGGAGGTCGCCTACTATCTCGGGCTCGCCTACCAGGGCCTCGGACGCATTCGTGATGCCCGTCTGCAATTCGAGACCGCACGGCGCATGCCGCACTTCCGCGCCGCCGGAAATCTGAAGTTAGCCGAACTCCTGGCACGCCAGGGCGACCCGACGGCTGCCTCCACCTATCTGGAAGAGGCGCTCCGCGCCGAGCCGGACGATCAGCGTGCGCGTGAAGAGTGGATCGCCCTTCAGCCCGCACTCGGCCGGACCGCCAACATCGCCAAGCCACCCTTCAGCCTCTTCCTCTCCCGAGAAACCGGTTCCGATGCCGAGCGCGTGCTGGCCATCGCGGCGCAGTACATGCGGCTCGGGCTGTGGCGCGAGGCGTTGACCGTGCTCGCGCGCTCGTACCCGCAGCCGCCGCCAGAGCAGTCCGAACCCGGCGTGCCCTTGCCGCAAAAGCATCCCTTGGTAGCTTACTATCGCGCCTTCTGCCGCCAGAAGTTGGCGGAGCCCACCGCGCCCGACTACGATCTGGCCGCGACCTTGCCTACGGCCTATGTGTTCCCGCATGGCGCACAGACGCTCGAAGTGGTCGAGTCCGCGGTGCGGGAGAGGCCGCGCGACGCCACCGCCCATTTCCTGCTTGGCTCGCTGCACATGGCCTCCGGACTCGTCGACGGCGCTATCGGCGAATGGCAGGCCGCGGCCAAGCTCAACCCCGCCATCCCGGTGCTGCACGCCAACCTGGGCCGCGTCCTGCTCCGCATCAAGCGCGACGTGCCCGCCGCGGCGGACGCCTTCCGCGCCGGCCTCGTTGCGGACCCCTCGAACACCGAAATCTACGCCGGGCTCGGCTCCGCGCTCGGCATCCTCGGCCGGCCCGCTGCCGAGGTCGTCGCGGCATTGGAGCGCTATCCGGATCCGCCGCGAATGCCGGCGGCGCTGGTTTACGATACGGCGCTCAGCAACGCCGAGGCCGGCCGTTTCGACCAGGCTAGGGCAATGTTCCAAGGTCGCTTCTTCCCGCGCGAGGAGGGGGGCACCAACGTCCGCCAGGTGTGGATCCGGGTGCGTGCACTCGAAGCCCAATCCAACGCCGCCGCCGGCCGCTGCGATGCCGCGCTCGCCATCGTGGATCATATCGGCGAGGAAGCCGCGCAACTCGCCTTCACGCGCGACGGGCTCGATCGCTTCATCTCCGCCGCACCCAACCAGGCGGCCCTCGGAATCGCCGAGTCGCGGTGCGGCCGGCAGGATGCCGCGGCCCGCCGCGTCCAAAACCTGAGCGCGTCCGCCGATGCCGACAGCCTGGTCTTCGCCTACCAACTCGCCCGCCAGTTGCCGGGCTTCCGTGCCGAGGAGTGGACCGCACGCCTGCAGTCCGCGGCCCGCCGCTGGGGCGCGCGCGGCGCGGCGTCCAGTTGGAACGCTGCGATCTCCGGCATGCTGGAACTCGACTTGGGGCACACCAAAGAAGGCCGGGAGCTACTCGAATCCGCCCTGCTGCTGCCCGACTACAACCTGGCCCACCATTTCGCCCGCGAAGGGTTGCGAGCCCTCGTAGGCAAACCCTGACTTAACATTTTCCTGTATATTGTGGTCCATGAGCCCAAAACCGCAAACCTACGACTTTGCCAATCAGCTACTCGCCAGCAAGGATTTCTTCGATCGCTCAACCAGGGTCCTCGATGAGGCCGACTCCACGTTCCGTCCGCGGGAAGGCATGATGACCGTCGCGCAGCAGGTCGCGCACGCGGCGCAGACTCTCGACTGGTTCATCGAGGGCGCATCCCGGCCCCAAGGTTTCGATCTCGATTTCGAGAAACACGCCAAGACCCTCGAAAGTGTAACTTCGCTCACCGCCGCCCGCCAGATGCTGGAAACGGCCTACGCCAACGCCATCCGCTTTCTCCGCGCGTGCAGCCCGGAGGATCTCGCGCACCCACTCCCGCCCGGCCCCGTCATGGGCGGCCAACCGATCAGCGACATCGTATGGGCCATGGTCGAGCACACCGCGCATCACCGAGGCGCTCTCACCGTCTACTCGCGCCAACTCGGAAAAGTGCCCCCGATGCCCTACGGCGGCTGAGTCGATCTCCGTCTCCGCCGTCACATTTCGTCGATCTCCCGCTGAAGTTCCTTGGCCTGACCGCGGCGGCGCCAGAAACCGAATCCCGTCCAAGCCGCCAGCAGGATGACCAGAGGCAGCACGTTTCGCAGAGGCTGGTAGCCGGAAAACGTGTTCCCCGTCAAGATCGCAATCAGAACCATGCACGCCAGAAACAGAGGCCCATGCCATAACCATGCGCGCCTCAGGTGATCGCGGCGCTGTTCCAGTTCCTTGCGGTAGTAATCCAGGCCGGTCGCCGCGATCGCATCCGGGCGCGCAGCCCGCCCCCAGATCCGCCGCCGAAACCGGTACACGGAGAGGGCCGCCCAGACGATCGCGGCGCCGAATCCCACTTGCAGCATACGGTCGCGAGCCGGCGTCAGCCGCCAGGCCATTATCCCGGTGAAGAGCAGGGCTGCGCCGATGCTCATGAGAATCTCCGAACGGGTACTGGAGTCGAACCCCTCCGTTCTCCTTTTCACAATCTGTTCCAGGTTCACGGCACGCCCCTCCTCGGGCTGGTTCTTCCAAATGGCTCCCGGGTCTTTCGCTCTGGTCTGATCAGACATAGCGTCTCTCCTCGAAAAAACGGCTGGCAAGGATGTTTTTGATCCGGTGAATTTTCATGCCGACATTCGCCGGCGAGAGCCCCGTAATCTCCGCGATGGTGGCCGCGTCCATGTCCTCCAGATGAGAAATCATGATCTGCCGGTCCAACGGTTTGAGCTGCCGGATGAACTCGGAGAGTTGCTGGAGCGCTCTCTGCTGATCGATGTCCGGCTCGCCATCCCCGCTCGACGCGGTCCGCTCGATCTCCTCGAGACTCACGAAGCCCGTGTTCTTCCGGCGCTCCCGGTTCACGTACGAAACCGCGGTGTTGTGAGCCACCCGAAACGTCCACGTCTTCAGAGAGCATCGTCCGTCAAAAACCTCGAAGCTTCTCCAGAGCTGAAAGTGGATGTCCTGCCGTAGGTCGAGACGCTTTTCCGGATCGGCTTCGTATCCGGCGGCCAGCCGGTCGAGCGCGCGGCCAAACTCGCCGATGGCGGTCTGGTACAATTCGTCCCGCTTCGGCGCCGGCGCCCCGCTACTCTGAGTGCGACTCACAATATTAATAGTCGATGCATCGGCAATTTTATAACACCGTCGCGATAAACGCGCCACCTGCACCCGCCCTCCACTAGAATGAAAATGTTCGGGAGGGGAACATGACGCGGCGGGATTTCATCTGGACTCTAGCAGCGGCGGCCCGCCCCTCCAACGCACCGGCACGCCTGCTGGTGCCCGTTCATCGAATCATGGATTCCCGGGCGCAGTGCCCGCCCGAGCAGCTTCACCAGTTCTGGTCGAAGATTTGGCCCGAAGCTGTCCGGAACTTCAGCCGCGGCGGCATCGGACTCCAAACCACCGACGGACCAGGCGAAGTGCGGCGCTCCCCCGGCGATACGCCGATCTTCGTCGGACTTCGCCGCGGCGTCATCAACCTCGTCTTGACCGACCACATTCCCATGAAATGGGACAACGCACGGGCGCTGGCGGGCGTCACCACGATTCATGATGGCTATCACGTGTGCCTGGTCGCCCTCCGCTATGCGCATGGCGATCAAGTCCCGTTCCTTTCGGTCAACACCTGTGTGCATGAACTCTTGCACGCCCTGCTTCAGGACGTCTTCGTGAGGCGCCCGCAGTGGTACCAGAGTGGCGAACGCGAATTCCGCACCGATTGGTACGCGACCTGCCTCTGGCTATTCCATGATGGCGCCGCCATTCGCCAATCGGCTCAGGCCTATCTCGGCCGCTTGCGATCGGCCGCCGCTGCCCGAACTTCATTGGTGTCGTCCGCAAGACGCTAGGTCCATCACCGAGAGAAGATGTTGTTCCATGTACTACTATCATTCTTGCGAGGCACTTCGTCGCAGCACCGTAGCGTAGCCTTTCAAGGCTGGATAGCGTCGGGATAAACCGGCGTGGAGTAGTGAATGAAAGAGTCACACAGGAAAGGAGTAGCGACCATCCTGACCCCGAGCCATGCGAGGGCAGTCGTAAGGCTGCACTTGAAGCGTTGGACAGGGGCATATGTGGGCTGGGTATTGAGCTCCGAAAACGGCAATCCAGGGAGCCGACGGCGTCAGCCAGTACGGAAGGCAACAGAGCGGCACGCGATAGCGCGAGTGTGCCGAGCCCTGCGGAGTCGAAGACCCCACGCACGCATAGAAACTCCATGCGCGAGAACCGAGAGACCCCGTTGCCGCCCGCGGCGGAAAAGCGGCGGGCCGGGTGGAGAAAGCGATGAGCGATAAGACCACCACGCACGGCGGCGGGGAGTCGTACAGCGGCGTAGTACCTGCGAAGCAGCCGAACAAGGGCGGGAAACCGTCGGCGGAGGTTGTGGAGGAAAGGCCGCTGACCAAGGAGAACACGGAACAGTCTAACCAGCGCCGGACGCAGAGTCGGGAAAGCGGGCCAAACGGACTGGAACGTGTGCGGGAAGTAGCGAAGAAGGACGGGAAGGTGCGGTTCACGGCCCTGCTGCACCATGTGACGGTCGATCTGCTCCGGGACAGTTACCACAGCCTGAAGAAAAAGGCTGCGCCGGGAGTGGACGGAGTGACATGGGAGGAGTATGGAGACGGCGTGGAGGCGCGG
>JADGNS010000287.1 GCA_017883355.1 Candidatus Solibacter sp. | reverse complement strand
CTCAGTGCTGAACCCAACGAACCCACGGAACCCAAGGAGTCCAACCAAGTGACCCACACCGCGGCCATACCAAACGAACCCAGCAACTCGTTGAAAACACACAAATCGAGTGGTTCCATCCCTCATTCCCCAATCCAGATCGCCGTGCCCTCCCCCACCAGCCCCCAGATTTCGTCCATCTCCTCGTCCGTCACCGCGATACACCCCTGCGTCCAGTCGCCCTCCATCCGGACCCCCTCCCGCAGACCGTGTATCATGATGTCCCCGCCGGCGTCCACCCCCGCCTCCCGCGCTCGGTCGATATCCGTCTCATCCGGGTACGAAATATGCAGCGACAAATGGTATTTACTGCGCGCGTTCCGCCAGTCGATGGTGTACCGCCCCTCCGGCGTCCGCCCGTCGCCTTCCTGCCGCTTGGGACCCACCGGCTCCCGCCCCAGCGCGATCCGGTACGTTCGCAGCACGCTCTCCCCGCGCAACAGCACCATTTCGCGCTTTTTCTTGCTCACCACCACCAAATCCGCCCTCAAAACCCCGCATCGCATCCCACGAGTATACCGATGGCCTCGTGAATCCAACAACTTGCATGACACGTAATTTAAGACCCAAATATCTGTAGATTTTTACGACATAACGGTCTTATAATATGGTTTAAGCACGTGAATCCCATAATCATAAGGAGGGGAGAGTTGAGCAACTCATCCACCACCACCACTCGGCCGAAGGTCACCATCGACGGTAACGAGGCGGCTGCATACATAGCGCATCAATCGAACGAAGTCATCGCCATTTATCCCATTACTCCGTCATCCAACATGGGCGAATGGGCCGACCAGTGGTCTGCCGAACTGAAGACCAACATCTGGGGCACCGTGCCAACGGTGATCGAGATGCAAAGCGAGGGCGGAGCCGCCGGCGCCTGCCACGGAGCCTTGCAGGCGGGGTCCCTCTGCACCACGTTCACGGCATCGCAGGGGCTCCTGCTGATGATCCCCAACATGTATAAGATCGCCGGCGAACTCACCAGCACGGTGTTCCACATCGCCGCCCGCTCCCTCGCCGTCCAGGCCCTCTCCATCTTCGGCGACCACAGCGACGTGATGAGCGCGCGCTCTACCGGATTCGGCATGCTCTCCTCCAACTCCGTGCAGGAAGTCATGGACATGGCGCTGATCGCCCAGGCAGCCACCCTGGAAGCGCGCATCCCCTTCATGCACTTCTTCGACGGCTTCCGCACCTCCCACGAAGTCACCAAGGTGGAACAGCTCACGGCCGACGACATCCGCGCCATGATCGACGAAAACCTGGTCTTCGCCCACCGCGCCCGCGCCCTCTCCCCCGATCGCCCCTTCATCCGCGGCACCGCGCAGAATCCCGACGTCTACTTCCAGGCGCGCGAAGCCTGCAACCCCTACTACCTGGCCGCACCCACCATCGTGCAGAACGCCATGGACAAATTCGCTCAGGTCGCCGGGCGTCAATACCACCTCTTCGATTACGTCGGCGCACCCGATGCCGAGCGCCTCATCATCATGATGGGCTCCGGCGCCGAAGTGGCTCACGAGACGGTCGAGGCCATGCTCGCCACCGGCGAAAAGATCGGTCTCCTCAAAGTCCGCCTGTTCCGCCCCTTCTCCATCGAAGCCTTCGTCGCCGCCATCCCCGAGAGCGTCAAATCCATCGCCGTCCTCGACCGCACCAAGGAATCGGGCGCCACCGGCGAACCTCTCTATTGCGACGTCATCACCGCGTTCGCCGAAATGGGCGTCTCCAAGAAGGTGGTCGGCGGCCGTTACGGACTCTCCTCCAAGGAATTCACCCCCGCCATGGTCAAGGGAGTCTACGACGAGCTCACAAAAGTCCACCCCAAGAATCACTTCACCATCGGCATCAAGGACGACGTCACCCACACCAGCCTGGATTTCGATCCCGACTTCTCCACCGAAGCCGCCGGAACCGTGCGCGCCTTGTTCTATGGACTCGGCGCGGATGGCACCGTCGGCGCCAACAAGAACTCCATCAAGATCATCGGCGAAGAGACCGACAACTTCGCCCAGGGCTACTTCGTTTACGATTCCAAGAAGTCCGGCGCCATCACCACTTCCCACCTGCGCTTCGGCAACAAACCGATCCGTTCCAGCTACCTCATCACCAAGGCGAATTTCGTGGCCTGCCACCAGTTCTCCTTCCTGGAACGCATCGACATGCTGAAGCTCGCCGAACCCGGCGCCACCTTCCTCCTCAACAGCCCCTTCGACGCCGACAACGTTTGGGACAAGCTGCCGCGCATGGTGCAGCAGCAGATCATCTCCAAGAAGCTGAAGTTCTACGTCATCAACGGCGACGAAGTTGCCAAGGTCACCGGCATGGGCGGCCGCATCAACACCATCATGCAGACCTGCTTCTTCGCCATCTCCGGCGTCCTGCCGCGCGAAGAGGCCATCGCCGCCATCAAGTACGCCATCAAGAAGACCTACGGCAAGCGCGGCGACACCGTGGTGCAGAAGAATTATGCGGCGGTGGATGCATCGCTCAGCCATCTGCAGGAAGTCAAGGTTCCCGACCAGGTCTCCTCGCAGTTCGACATGCGGCCCCCGGTCCCCGCCGCCGCTCCGGCCTTCGTGCGCGACGTGCTCGCCCAGATCATCGCCGGCAACGGCGACGATCTCCCGGTCAGCGCCATGCCCGTCGACGGCACTTTCCCCTCCGCCACCGCGCAATGGGAGAAACGCAATATCGCCCTCGAAATCCCCGTCTGGGATGAGGCCCTCTGCATCCAGTGCGGCAAGTGCGTGCTGGTCTGCCCGCATAGCGTAATCCGCGCCAAGGTCTACGACGATAGCTACCTGGGCAACGCCCCCGCAACCTTCAAGGCCGTCCCGGCCCGCTGGAAAGACATGAAGGATCGCAAGTACACCCTTCAGGTGGCCCCCGAGGATTGCACCGGCTGCACGCTCTGCGTGGAAGTCTGCCCGGCCAAGAGCAAGAGCGAAGTCAAGCACCGCGCCATCAACATGGTGGCCCAACCGCCGCTGCGTGAAAGCGAAGCCGCCAATTGGGAATTCTTCCTCACCATCCCCGAAACCGACCGCAAGCTCCTCTCGCCCACCCAGGTCAAGGACATTCAGTTGCTCCGGCCCCTGTTCGAGTTCTCCGGCGCCTGCTCCGGTTGCGGCGAAACCCCGTACATCAAGCTGGTCACCCAGCTCTTCGGCGACCGCGTCATGATCGCCAACGCTACCGGTTGCACCTCCATCTACGGCGGGAACCTGCCCACCACGCCGTATTGCATCAACGAAGAAGGCCGCGGACCTTCCTGGTCCAACTCGCTCTTCGAAGATAACGCCGAATTCGGCCTGGGCCAGCGCCTGGCCGTCGACAAGCAGAACGAGTATGCCCGCGAACTCGTCTGGCGGCTTAGCTCCCACCTTGGTGAGGAACTGGCGCAGGCCATCCTGCATGCCGACCAGAAAACCGAACAGGGCATCTTCGCCCAACGCGCGCGCATCGCCGATCTCAAGGCGAAACTCGCCGGCCTCGATAGCTCCGAAGCCCGCGACCTCATCAGCGTGGCCGATTCGCTGGTCAAGAAGAGCGTCTGGATTATCGGCGGCGATGGCTGGGCCTATGACATCGGCTATGGCGGCCTCGATCACGTGCTCGCCAGCGGCCGCAACGTCAACGTCCTCGTCCTCGATACCGAGGTCTACTCCAACACCGGCGGACAGGCCTCCAAATCCACCCCGCGCGGCGCCGTCGCCAAGTTCGCCGCCGCCGGCAAACCGGCCGGCAAAAAGGATCTCGCCCTCATGGCCATGAGCTACGGCAGCGTGTACGTAGCCAAGATCGCCATGGGCGCCGGCGACATGCACACCGTCAAAGCCATCACCGAAGCCGAAGCCTACGATGGCCCGTCGCTCATCATCGCCTACAGCCACTGCATTGCCCACGGCTACGATCTGGCCCACGGCATGGATCAACAGAAGGCCGCCGTCAACTCCGGCTACTGGCCGCTCTTCCGCTATAACCCCGACCTGGTCGCGCAGGGCAAGAACCCCTTCCAGCTCGATTCCCGCCCGGCCAGCATCGGCCTCAAGGACTACATCTACAACGAGACCCGCTACACCATGCTCGTCAAGAGCAATCCCGAACACGCACAGGAGCTCTTCAAACTGGCCCAGGATGATGTCGAGGCCAAGTGGAAGCTCTACGACTACATGTCGCACCAGGCCGGTTCGGCCGTAGAAGAGGTGAAAAAATGATCGACCTGACCAAAACCATCGACCTTTCCACCACCTACCTCGGGTTGAAGCTCAAGAACCCGCTGGTAGCCTCCTCCTCGCCGATGTGCCGGGAGGTGGGCAATGTCCGCCGCCTGGAAGATGCCGGCGCCTCCGCCGTCGTGCTGCACTCGCTCTTTGAGGAGCAGATCGATATCGACAGCGACGAACTCGATCGCTTCATGACCGAGGGCTCGGACGTTTCGGCCGAGTCCACCGCCAGCCACTTCCCGGACCTGCTCTTCAAAGTGATGGGGCCGGAAGCCTACCTGAAACACGTCGCCAAGTGCAAAGAGGCGGTCAAAATTCCCATCATCGCCAGCCTCAACGGCACCACCACGGGCGGCTGGGTCGGCTACGCCAAGCAGATGCAGCAGGCC
This sequence comes from Candidatus Solibacter sp., assembly GCA_017883355.1. Lineage (GTDB taxonomy): Bacteria > Acidobacteriota > Terriglobia > Bryobacterales > Bryobacteraceae > Solibacter. The sequence goes on along the minus strand of JADGNS010000287.1, from coordinate 1,916 downwards.
GGCGCCGATGCGCTGGAACTGAACATCTACCACATCCCCGTGGACCCCAACGTCACCGGCGAGCAGGTGGAGCAGAAGTACATCGACCTGGTCCAGGCCGTCAAGAAAGAGGTCACCATCCCGGTGTCCGTGAAACTCGGCCCCTACTTCAGCTCCATGGCCAACATGGCCAAACGGCTGGATGCGGCCGGCGCCGATGGCCTCGTGCTCTTCAACCGCTTCTATCAGCCGGATTACGACCTCGAAGCCCTGGAGGTCGTCCCCAACCTGATCCTCTCTAACTCCCACGAGCTGCTGCTCCGCCTCCACTGGATCGCCGTGATCTATGGCACCATCCAGGCGGACCTCGCCCTCACCGGTGGGGTGCATTCCGCCACCGATGTCGTCAAATCCATGATGGCCGGAGCCAAAGTCGCCATGATGACCTCCGCGCTGCTCAAACGCGGCATCACCTTCCTCGATACCATCGCCACCGAGCTATTGGTGTGGATGGGCGAGCACGAGTACGATTCCATCAAGCAGATGCAAGGCAGCATGAGCCGCAATGCCGTCCCGCAGCCCGGCGCCTTCGAGCGTGCCAACTACATGAAGGTCCTCAGCAGCTACGCAATGAGGTAACCAGTTCGCCAGCTTCTGTTCAACGCAGAGGCGCAGAGAACGCAGAGAGAAGCGCAGAGAAGACACTTGGATTTGGTTTCCTCTGCGTTCTCTGCGCCTCTGCGTTGAAAGGCACTCTACGGCTTGACGCGAAATTTACTCGTCAATGCCGAACGTCACGCGCTTGAGGTCGATCGCCCCGACCGAGCTCGTCGCCTGGATTGTCGAGCCTCCTTCCCCCGTCTCGAGCACCAGTTGCCGTCCCAGCAGCCCCGTCCATCTCGGGGATGCACCCGGAAAATCCGTGAGGATCGTGCCGAGCGCGGTACGCAGGTCGAAGCGCGCCGAGTAGTTCGCGGGCGCGCTGATGTGGATCGCCCCGGTTCCGGTCCTGACGTCGATGCCCTTGCCATCCCATCGGTCGCCGGCCAGCACGATCGCGATCGCCCCAACGGCGGTCTCGCCATCGACCTCGCCCGCCAGTCGCGAAAGCGCGATCGCGCCAACCGCCGCCTTGAAGTGGATCGTTCCGGCGACATCGCTGATCGCGATCGCGCCGACTCGGGTGTTGAGCGTGACTCCGGATTCGTGTGGCACAAACACCTCGTAGCTCACCGCCCAGGACTTCCCCGACGGGCCGGATGCCCAGATGTGGTTCGACGAGGTATCGACCTCAACCGAGAACGAGATCAGCCGGGCCGCGTACTCGTCCTCGGCGCTGGTCGTGACCTGGGCGCGCACGAACACGTAGGCGTTATCCCATCCCTTCACCGTGATCGCTCCGACCCCGCCGGTATCGGCATGGATCGAGCCGGAAAATGGCAGCGTCATCTCGCGGATCTCGCAATAAGAGTCTCGATTCTGGTGGTCGCATAACAGCGACGTTTGGGCGGTCGCTGCCGCCAGAGGCATCAGCAGCGCCGCGCACAACTTTGCGTAGCTCTTCATGTCCGCAGTGTAGGGTCTACCCGCATGCGCGCCCTAGCAATTCCCGGCGAGCGGCGCAAAAAGAAGATGAGTGGAGCTTACCGAACCAGGCGGCTCTTCCGCCGTTCGCTTTCCGAAACCAGCCGCTCATCCCCGGAATGCGCCCCTCTACCGGCCTGGCGCGAGCCATCCCGGAAAGGGCCGTTCTCGCGGGGCGATGGGGTAGTGGGTCAGTTAAATTGACCACTACCGGCGATGCTGCTCACTTGACTCGAAACTTGTTTGTCAGCGAGGAAAGCTGCTGATCGAGCGATGGCTTCTGTGGCTCCAGCCTGGGCGCCTGGAAGTTCTTGCGCTTCGGCTCCGGCGGCGCCGCGTCCAGCGCCTTCATG
>JADGNS010000286.1 GCA_017883355.1 Candidatus Solibacter sp. | reverse complement strand
ACACCCGCGCCCTCGTCGACGAACTCATCTACTGCGAGTGGATGCTCCGCCGCCTCCGCGTCGCCGAGTCCCAAGCCTGGCAATACCAGAGCGACGACAAATACCGCGACCCACAGAAGTACCCCCTCGGTCAGTCTGCCATCAACCACTCCACCACTCTCACCAAACTCCAGTACCGCCTCGATGCCACCCGCCGCGCCCGCCTCAAGGCCCTCGACACCCTCCAAAAACTCCAGGCCGCGCCAGCCCCCGAACCCGACCCCGCTCCGCCACTCGCTGCCGCCGCTCCCCCATCCCTAATTCACTCACCTCAAATCACTTCACCCCGAATTGGCTTCGTTCCGTCATCCACCCCCGAGGCCCCATCCCAACCCGCGCCCGCAACGCCCAGCCCCGTAGAATTACTCCGCCATCCCGCCGATTCCGGCCATGCCATAATGAACGGATGACGATGGCCCAGCGCACGTTACGCCTCGGTACCAGCCCCAAACGCAGGGCCTCGCACCCGGCAGGTAAACTGATTTGACAGGTCTTCCCAAGCTCTCGCCCCCCAAACAAATCCTTCTGGATTTCTTCCTGGTGTTCCTGTTCACGGCGGTGTTGATCCGCCCCTATTTCAAAGCCAAGTACACCGATAAATGGGCCTCCATCGAAAGCACGTTCATTGGCGACGCGCGCTTTCTCTCCGACCACTGGCCCCACCCGCAATGGCAGCCGCTCTGGTACGCCGGCACGCGCTTCGACTACATTTATCCGCCGGCGTTGCGCTACGGAACCGCCGCGATTTCCAAGCTCACGCACTTCTGGCCGGTCAAGGCCTACCATTTCTACACGGCCCTCTTATACGCCATCGGGATCGCCGGAGTCTATCTCCTGATGCGCATCGGAACCGGTTCGCGCGGCTGCGCCTGGCTGGCCGCCATATCCACCGCCTTGATGTCGCCCATCTTCCTCTTCATGCCGCGCTTCCGCGGCGACGCGTGGCTGCTGCATCCGCAGCGCCTGGGGGTGCTGGTCAAGTACGGCGAAGGCCCGCACATGAGCGCGCTCGCGCTCATCCCCATTGCGCTCGCCTTCACCTGGCTGGCGCTCGAGAAGCCGCGCCCCTGGGCCATCGCCGCGGCCGCCCTGTTCTCCGCCGGCGTGGCCTCCAACAATTTCTACGGCGCCACCGCGCTCGCCACCTTCTACCCGATTCTGGTCTGGAGTTTCTGGATCACCCGCCAGGACAAGCGCATCCTGCTTCCCGCCGCCGTCATTCCGGTGCTCGCCTACGGACTCACCGCCTTCTGGCTGGTGCCCTCGTACTTCAAGGTCACCACGGAGAACATGAAATATGTTTCGGAGCACGGCACTACCTGGTCCGTCTGGGTCGCCGTGGTCGTGGCCATCGTCTTCGCGGTCACTACCGACCGCCTCGCCCGCGCCAAATCCGCACGCACCTGGGAAGTCTTTCTGGCGGGCAGCGTGGTCTTCTTCTCGCTCAACGTCCTGGGGAATTACTATTTCAATTTCCGCGTCAGCGGCGAGCCCACGCGCCTCCTGCCGGAACTCGACATGATCTACATCATGATGATCGTGTACTTCCTCTCCTGGATGTGGAATCGCCCCCAGGTGGTGTGGCACGGTATCGCCATCGTGCTGGTGCTGGCTGCGTTCTGGACCACCCACTGGTACCTGCTCCGCGCCTGGGACATCGTTCCTTCCTGGCCTGACCACACCAATCGCGTGGAATACCGCGTCACCGACTGGCTCTGGAAAAATATGCCCGACGCCCGCGCCTATCCCACCGGCAGCGTGCGCTTCTGGTACGACACCTGGCACGACCTGGCGCAAGTGGGCGGCGGCAGCGAGCAGGGACTCCTCAACAGCCAGGTCGAGCCCGCCCAGTGGGAGACCAACCTTGGCCCCGACCCGAAGCCCACCATCCTGTGGATGCAGAGCATGGGCGTGGAGGCCATCTACGTCGCCGACAAACAGTCGCAAGAGGTATTCAAGGATTTCGAGTATCCCCACAAGTTCGATGGCATCCTCCCGGTTCTCTTCGACGACAAGCAGGGCAACGTCCTCTTCAAAGTGCCGCGCCGCTGGCCCGACCGCATCCGCGTGGTGGAGACCGCCAGGCTCAACGCCGTGAAGCCGCCGCGATACAACGACGATATGGAGTACCTGCGTGCCTACACCGACATCGTCGAAAAGGGCCCGGATTCGCCGGCGACCTTGAAACGCGCCGGCACCGACGCCATGCGCGCCCACGCCACAGTCGCTCCCGGCCAGAGCGTCCTCGTGCAGGAAACCTACGATCCGGCGTGGCATGCATGGTCCAACGGAACGCCCCTGGTGGTGCGCAAGGATGCCATGGACATGATGGTCATCGACGCCCCGCCCGGCGATCACGAAATCTCCATCGCCTTCCTCACGCCGCTGGAAAACAAGGTGGGTCGCGTGGTGACCCTCCTGACCCTGGCCACTATCCTCGCCCTGTTCTGGATCGGTCTCCGCCGGGAGCGCCACGCGTGACGCTGGGGACTGACAAGACTGCCATGAATTTCCGGCGCATTTTGCCGGAAATTCGCTGGCAGTCCTGTCTGTCCCCGGGTCTGCTCGCCCTCCTCATCCTCCTCCTCAATCTCTGGCTGAACGCGCCGCTGTTCTTCTCCGGCGAACTGCCTTTCCGCGGATCGGTAGCAGGCGGCTACGTGAGCATGTCCCGCTTCCTTTCCCAGCACCCCAACCCCTGGGGATGGAATCCGCTGCCGTACTGCGGGCTGCCCGTGCAGTTCATGTACGTGCCGGCTCTGCCGTACCTCAGCGCGCTCGGCATCCGCCTGCTGCCGCACGTCTCCCCCGATCTGGTGTTTCGCACCATCGTTTCCCTTGCGGCTTGCCTGGGTCCCGTCACCCTGTTCTTCTTCGCGCTCCACTTTACCCAAAGCCGGCGATGGGCGTTGCTCGCGGCGTTGGCCTACAGCTTCCTCTCTCCTTCCTATGGGTTGTTCCCCGCCGTGGAGAAGGACCGCGGCATCGTGCAGTTGCCCTGGCGAATCCAGGTGCTGGCCAAGTATGGCGAGGGCCCGCACAATACCGGCCTGACCTTGCTGCCCATGGCGCTCCTGGCCGTGTGGCTCGCGGGCACGCGTCGCTGCTACCCGCGCATTCTGCTGGCCGCCGTGCTGTTGGCCGCCATTCCGTTGTGCAACTGGGTGGCGGCGTTTGCGCTGGCCATCTCCTGCCTCCTGCTGCTGCTGTCGGCATGGGGAGAGCCCCAATTCCAGGCCTGGCGCGCGCTGGCCGCCGCCGCGCTCGCTTATCTTCTGGCCTGTTTCTGGTTGACCCCCAGCTTCGTGAAAATCATCTTCTTCAACTGGCCGGTGGATTCCTTCGCCTATCAATTGGGGCGCCAGCAGGCCTGGGCGCTGGCCGGCATGGTGGGCGGCGCTCTGCTCCTCCGCCTGCTCTTCCGCTGGCTCCACGGGTCCTTCTATTTGTGCCTGGTCACGCTGGGCGCATTTGTCTTTGGATGGATTGCCACCGTGTTTTATCTGTACGGCGTGGACACCATTCCCGAATCCCGCCGCTACGCCATCGAGTTCGAGTTCTTTCTCGCGCTGGCCCTGGCCGAGGGCTTTCGCCTGACCCTGAAGAATTCCAACCAGACGGTCCGCCTGTGCGCGTGGGGAACCGGTGGACTCCTGCTGCTCGCCGGCGTGCCGCAACTCTGGGCCTATTGCACCCAGGGATGGCACGAGTGGCTGCCGCTGGCGCCGGAAACCACCATCGAGTTCCAGTTGGCACGGTGGATCGCGCAGCATCCGCCCCAGGGCCGCGTCTTCGCCTCCGGCGGGCTGCGCTTCCGCCTCAACTCGTGGTTCGATCTCCAGCAGGTGGGCGGAGGCTTCGAAACCGGACTGCGCAACCGCGTCCCGGTGGATCTGGCCTGGGGCATTCGCGCCGCCGGCAACCTCTGGCCCGGACACGAGACGGAGGACACCTTGTCGAAGCTCCAGGCCCTGGGCGCGGAGTACGTCGTGGTGCACGGTCCCAAGTCGCAGGAATACTACCGGGATTTTGTCCGGCCCGAACGCATGGCCGCCAGCTTGCAACCCCTCTACCACACCGCCGACGACACTATCTATGCGTTGCCGCCGCGGCGCCTCGCGCACCTCATGCGTCCCGAAGAGATTCCCAATTCGGATGTGCGCGAGCACCACGATGCGTTGACACGGTACGTGGCCGCTATCGTCGACCCGTCGCGTCCCGCGCTGCGCTCCCAGTGGATCGGCCCGAGCGAACTGGCCATCACGGGAGCGGCGCCGCCCGGCCACCTCGTCGCCGTCCAGGTCAATGCCGACCCCGGCTGGCGCGCTACCCAGGACGGCCGCGAAATCCCGATCACCGAGGACAAGCTTGGCTTTATGGTGCTGCATCCCTCGCCGGCCGCCGCCACCCGCATCGAACTCATCTTCCGCGGAACCATGGAGCAGCGCCTCATGGCCGCCGTCAGTGCCCTAACCTGGCTCGCCTGCCTGTGGGGCAGGTGGGGTACCCTCTGGGTCCGCCTGCCAACTCTCTACGCCCGCACAAGGCAGACATGATGCGCCGCGACTACGCCAAAACCACAGGCTGCGCGGCCCTGTTGTTCGCGCTCAACGCCTACCTCACGCCGCTCTTGTTCCGCACCGCCTACACGGCGGAGATGGGCTCCATCGAGGCGGTCTATATCGGTCTGGCGCGCTACGTGTCGCAACATTGGAACGACATGGGCTGGTTCCCACTGTGGTACGGCGGCGTTCCTTACCCCGACACGTATCCGCCCCTGCTGCACTGGATCTGCGGCCTGGTGGTGACCCTGGCCGGTGTCTCGCCCGGGCTCGCCCACCACTTCGTCTGCGCGGTGGTTTACTCGCTGGGTCCGGTGACGCTCTTCTGGATGGCGTGGCGGCTCTGCGGGAGCCGCGCCTGCGCGCTCGCCGTGGGCATCGGGTACTCGCTGATTTCGCCCACTTTGCTGCTGGTGCGGTCGGCCCGCGTGGACTCGGACGGGTTCTGGGGTCCGCGCCGGCTGATCACGCTGGTGATGTGGGGGGAAGGCCCGCACCTGACTTCCCTGTGCCTGCTGCCGCTGGCCATCGGGATGTTGCACGTGGCCCTGGAGAAGCGCAAGCCATGGTATTGGGTGGCGGCCGCGCTATCGATTGCCGCCGTGCCGCTGAGCAACTGGTTGGGCGCCATGGCCCTCGCCATCGGGATCGTGGCGTATCTGCTCGCCGGCCTGCCAGCGGGGCGCAAGACGGTTTCCACGCTGCTGTGCACGGGCGCGCTCGGCCTTTATGCGTATGCCATCGCCGTGCCGTGGCTCTCGCCGGCCACGGTGGCCGTCATCCGGGCCAACGCGCCGCGCGTCGCCAACAACTTCCAATCCACCGCGACCCAGCGCATATTTGCGGCCGCCGTGGCGGCGGCATTCCTGCTGGCGGCTTGGGCCATGGCGCATTGGAAGTTTCCCCGGCACACCCGCTTCGCAGTGTTGGCCTCGCTGTTGTTCGCCCCCACTGCTCTGGGCGCCATGTGGTTCAAGCTGTCGCTGCTCCCGCAGCCGGATCGCTACCACCTGGAGATGGACATGTTTCTCTGGGTGGCGGCGGTATTCGCGGTGTGGCCGTGGCATAAGGCTGCGCCTTGTGCATCCGAGCAAAGCTCGGACGACGCCATCCTGACCCTCTCTACTCTGAAGCGTTTCCCCGTCTGGCTCCGCCGCCGCCCCGCGGTAGCCGTGGCCGCAGTATTACTCATCGCGAGCGTTCCCGTCGTGAAGCATCAGCGCCGCTCGGCGCGCTGGATCGAAAGGCCCATCCAGATCCAGACCACCATCGAGTACAAGACCGCCAAATGGCTGGATGCCCACATGCCGGGCGCGCGCGTGTTCGCGCCCGGCACCATCGGCTTCTGGCTGAACGCGTTCAGCGACGCGCCGCAGATCACCGGCGGTTTCGACAATGGCATCCGAAACCCCACTGTGCCAAGCGCCATCTTTCACGTGTACGCGGGGGACAATCGGCAGTTCATGGTCAATCTGCTGCGGGCCTACGGATGCGACGCCATGATCGGCGGCGGTAAGGATAGCGCCGAGTTCTATCACCCCATTTCGCATCCCGAGAAACTGCGCGGCCTCACCGAGTTGTGGCGCGACGGCGGCGACGCCATCTACGATATTCCGCGGCCCCGGCGCTCTTTGGCCCACGTGATAAATATGGCCGACCAGATGAGTCGCCCGCTGGCACTCTACGGGTTTTCGGCGCTCGATCCGTACCTCGCGGCGCTGGACAATCCCCAGTACCCGCCCGCCGCGTTTCGCTGGCGCGGAGCCAGCGCGGCCACGGTGAACGCCGATATGAAACCGGACCAGATTCTAAGCGTCCAGATCGCGTGGGACAAGGGCTGGAATGTGTCGGCCGGCGGGCGGCGGGTACACACCTGGAGCGATACACTGGGGCAGATGGTGGTGGAGCCGCGCTGCGCCGGACCCTGCACCGTCGAGTTCATTTACGATGGCGGCACCGAAGGCAGGTTGGCGCTGGCGATCCATCGCGT
>JADGNS010000285.1 GCA_017883355.1 Candidatus Solibacter sp. | reverse complement strand
TCTGGAGCGGCACTTGCAACGTTTATGTGGTTCGCGGTGGGGAGGCGGCCCTGCTTATTGACCTCGGCGATGGCAGCGTGCTGGATCATCTGTCCGAGATCGGGGTGCGGAATGTCGATTGGGTCTTGTTCACCCATCATCACCGCGAACAATGCCAGGGTGCATCGAAGCTGAGGGCGTGGCGGGAGTGCGGAACCCGCGTCGCTGCGCCTGAGGCGGAGCGGGAGATGTTCGAACGGCCCTTGAGCTTTCGCAAAATGAACGTCAGCCTGGGCGACCCGTTCACCATTCACGGGGCCAGTTACGTGCGCCCGCCCATCACGGCCATTCCGCTCGACCGGACTTTCACTACCAACGACACCTTCACTTGGCGCGGGTTGGAGATCCACTGCGTGGACACGCGCGGCAACAGCCCCGGGAGCATGACGTATTTGCTGGGCAAGGGCGACCGCCTCCTGGCTTTCAGCGGCGATGTCATGCTCGACGGTGCGAAGATGCACACCTGGTTCGATACTGAGTGGGACTATGGCTTTGCCGCCGGCATCCAGGCGTTGCGCAAATCCGTGGCGCGCCTCCAGCAACTCGATCCTGCCCTGCTCCTGCCTTCCCACGGTCCGGCCGTCCGGGCCCCCGCCGCCCAACTGCAGGCCTACGGCGAGAAGCTTGACCATCTCGAAAGGCTCTATGTGCGCGGCTACGGCGTCGAAGCCGCCTCCAACGCCTACCAGGACAGGGTCTCCAAGCCCACGGTCGTCTCGAACGTGGTCCAGGTCTCGCCGCATCTGTTCAAGTTCAAGCGGCCGAGCTTCTGGCCGAATTTCGGATTGATTCTCGCCGACAGCGGACGCGCGTTAGTGGTTGATTGCGGCCTGCTCGACGAGAAATTCCTGGACAGCGCGCTCTCCGGCATGCGGGAGCACTTTGGCCTGAAGGCAATTGATGCGATCATCATCACTCACATGCACGGCGACCATTTCCTGGAAGCGCCACACTTGCGCGAGAAATGGGGTGCGCAGATTTGGGCGCTCGGGAACACGATGGACAAGATGGAGCACCCGGAGCGGTTCGATTACGCGGCGCCGATTCAGGCCTACGGCAAGCAGAACCCGGACGGCTCGCCCATGAACGGCGTGCGCGTGGATCGCGCCTTCAAGCCCGGCGAGACTTTCAAGTGGGAAGGCTACCGGTTCACGGTGGACTGGATGCCCGGCCAGACCGAGTTCGCTCTTTGCCTGCATGGGCAGATCGATGGCCGCAAGGTCGCGTTCACCGGTGACAACATCTTCGGCGACCCGGACGACCCGGCGCAAACCGGCCATGAAGCCATGGTCGCGCACAACAGCGCCATCCTGGAAGAAGGCTACATCTACGGCGCCGAATTCCTGAAACGGCTCCAGCCCGACATCCTCATCGGCGGCCATTCGTTTGTGATGGACCGCCCGGCGAAGTTCATCGAACGCTACCGCCAGTGGTCCTACCAGATGCGCGACGCCTTCCAGGCGCTCAGTTCGGAGAAGGACTACCGCTATTGGTTTGATCCGTTCTGGGTGAGGGCCGAACCGTATCGGGTCACGGTGCGTCCCGGCAAAAGCGCGGAGGTTGCATTGCACGTCCGCAACTTCCGCAGCGGTCGGCAAACCCACCGCATCGAGATCCACACACCGCCAGGGTTGATTGCCGAACCGACTGTGTTGGAAGGCAAGCTCGCTGGCGAATCCCACGCGGTCCTGCCCGTGCAAATCAAAGCCTCCGCTTACATCACGACCGGCATTCATCTGATCGCTCTGGATGTCAGCCTCGACGGGCGCCGCTATGGAGAGCGGTTTGATTTCATTGTGAACCTTGAGGACCATCCGACGGGATCGGTGGAGGGCCCACAATGAGTGTTGCCGCGATCTAACGGGGCGCATGCCGGAGGCCTTAAAGCGAGAGCCCGATTCGCTATGAAAATGAGAGTGAACTGTCGTGTGGCGCTCACCGCCATTCTGTTGCTGGCTTCTGCGCGGCCGTTTGATGCAATTGGTTCCGGGAAGCAGGAGGGTTCCCCAAAGGCGGCGAAAGAGGCCAAACCGCCGCACGGCATGGGTGTGCCAGAGGACCGGTTGGACTTGGCTGGGGAGTGGACGATGCAGTCGTCGTTCCTCGAGAAGGAAACTGGGCCTAATCTGTCCCAGCCCGGCCTCACCAACACGAATTGGCATCGTGTCCAGGTGCCGACCACCGTGCTCAACGCGGTCACCAAAGCCGGCGTCTATCCCGACATCCGTATCGGGCTCAACGCCTATCGAGTCCCGGATTCGTCCGATGAGTTCAACGCCAAGCATGACCTGGCCAAATTCAGTCACCTGCCGGGCAATCGTAATCCTTGGCGCGACCCCTGGTGGTTCCGGCGCGAGTTCACCTTGCCAAAGCTCCGCGCCGACCGTCGCATCTGGCTCCATTTCGACTCCGTCAATTACCGGGCCGAGGTGTGGCTCAACGGAAACCGGGTCGCGGACCGCGAACAGATGGTCAGTATGAATCAGCGCTTCGCCTTCGACGTGTCGCGCTGGGCCGTCACGGGGCCGAACTGCCTGGCGGTGGAAGTCTGGCCGGTGGATCATGTGGGTTCGCCCGGCCCGCAGTTGATCCCGCTGGCGAACAATCGCTTCGAGGACCATGCCAGCGACGGTCCCATGGACTTCGCCGTTCAACTGGCCGGCGGCTACGATTGCTTCCCGTCCATTCCCGACCGTTACATGGGCATCCTGCAGGACGTGTGGGTGGAGTTCAGCGGCCCAGCGACCATCCGCGATCCGTTCGTGGTGACCGAACTGCCTCTGCCGCGCACCGACAGCGCCACGCTGAAGATCTGTGCCGCTCTGGTCAACGCGGGCGACCAAGCGGTGAGCGGTGTTCTGCAGGGCTCGATTGTGGGAACGGGATTGAAGTTTGAAACTTCGGTAAGCCTGTCGGCGGGCGAATCCAAGCAAGTTGGCTTCAGCCCTGCCCCTGTAATGAGGAATCCGAAACTCTGGTGGCCGAACGGGTACGGTGCGCAGCAACAGTATGACCTGAAACTGCAGTTCGTGGCAGACGGGAGCGTGTCCCATGGGCAGACGGTGCGTTTTGGCGTGCGCCAAATCACCAGCGAGATGCATGAACGCAACGGCCACTACGGACGCCGTATTCAAATCAACGGTCAAAAAGTCTTCGCTCGGGGGGGCTATATCCAACCCGATGCCCTGATGGATTGGACGCCAAAGCGGATCGACACTGAGATTCGCTACTACGCGCAGGCCAACCTCAACCTGATATATTTCGAGGACGTCGCCAACCCGCCCGATTTCCTGTTTGACGCATGCGACCACTACGGCGTGATGATCGGCCAATGTTTCTACGGTTGTTCCTGGATGACCACCGGCTCGAAGTATCCAGGCGACGTTCCTTTGGTGGTCCAGTGCAGTCGGGATATTCTGAAGCGCTACCGCAACCATCCGAGCCTGGTCATGTATATGGCGAGCAACGAGGGGTTCACGCGCGAGGAGGTTTATCGGCCCTGGCGCGCCAGTGTCATCGAGTTGGATGGCAGCCGGTTTTGGGTCCCCTCGAACGGCATGCCTGACACCCCGCCGGACAAGGTCCAGCCATGGTTCCGCGAGGATCTGCCCACAGGGATGACGGATAACGGGGGCAACTCGTATGGTTGGGAGGAACCGTCGGAGTATTACCGGCGGGTGCGTGAAGAACCGAACTGGATGTTCATGGTGGAGTCGGGTTCGGCCTCCCTGCCGCCGCTCAGCAGCCTGGAAAAATTCATCCCCAGGCTAGGTCAGGTGCCTGCCGGGCCGACGTTTCCCCTGGATGCCGCGTGGGCCCATCATGGCGCCAACCAGTATTACCAACCTTACGATGCCGCAGTGCGCCGCGTGTATGGGGAACCAGCTACCGTGGGCGATTACGTCTGGCAGGGGCACCTCGCCACGGCCGATCAACACCGCGCCATGTTCGAAGCCGTCAACCATCGGCTGTGGAACATCACCAGTGGGTTCACCCTGTGGAAGATCAATTCCGCCTGGCCGGATGTGCAGTGGCAGATCTTCGATTGGTATCTGAAGCCGATGGTGAGTTACTACTTCATCAAGCGCGCCAACGAACCGGTCCACATCCAACTCGGATTGCTCGAACCGATGGTGACGGTGGTGAATAAAACGCTCCAGCCACAGAATGGTCTCAAGGTGCGAGCCCAGGTGTTGGACCCCTCAATGCGCGTGCTTTTCGAAAGGCAGGCGAACGCGGAAGTGGCCGCGAATGCGTATCACGACGTCTTTGAATTGCCCGCGCTGCCGGACTTGCCGCCCGTCTATTTTGTCCGCCTCGATTTGAGCGACGCCGCGGGAACTCGCGTATCAGACAACCTGTACTGGCTGCCCGCGCAGAAAGGCGGGTCCATGCAGTCGCTCCACTCGCTACCACCGGTAAAGCTACACACGACCTGTAGATTCGTGACCCGTGGCGCCGAGAAAGTGGCGCGAGTCCAGGTCACCAATCCAACGAGCCAGATGGCCTTCTTCGTGCAACTGGCGCTGACGCAGGGCCGGAATGGCAGGGAGATTTTGCCTGTGCTCTGGGACGACAATTACTTCAGCCTTCTGCCCGGCGAGACGCGCCAAGTCACCGCCACGTTCGTCCCCAAAGACGCCGGCGGGGTCAATCCGACGCTCGAGGCGGGCGGCTGGAACGTGGAAACCGATTTCGACTGCTCTGGCCTGGCGGTTTCATCAAGGGAGGTCAAGCCGGGCGAGCGGGTTACCGTCACGGCGACTGTGGCCAATACCTTCCTGGATGGCAGCCGCGTGTTCCTGCAGGTTGACGGCAAGCCAACCGACTTCCGCTGGGTCTGGGCTCGCGGTGATCGGAAGCAAATGGTGGCCTTCCCGCTGGCATTCGATCGCCTGGGAAAACGCACCCTCGTTGTGGGGGACAAGAAACTCGAACTGACCGTGCGACCATGAACCGTCGCGGGTTTACGCAGTTGAAGACTCACCTGCTCCTGGCCACCACCAACTTCCCCGACCGGACGTGCATCGGCACCTTCGCGCCAACGGGCAGCAGCTTTACTTTTCCAGACAACGACGGTCCGCACTCTGATCGACGTTTCTTCCGTGCGGTCCTAGCGGAGTAGCTTTTCCTGTTCCATCAGGGCCGGTTGGCCGGCAGGCGCAAGCTGGGATCGCCGAACAGCATGAACTTCATCCCCTGGAAGAAGATGCTGGGCGGATACCAGTCAGCATTCGGCTTCAGAGTCGCAAGGTGTTCCTTGTTGAAGTAGTGGCGGATGGCGCTAGTCCAACAATCCCCGAGCCGCGGCTCTTTCGCCTCGGCCAACGCGTTCACGAATCCCTCGACGAGCGTCAGGCCGCACGGCTGGCTGCCGGTGTTGCAGCCGATGTACGCGACGCTGCCGTTCGTGCTGCGCTTCAGAAGTTGTTCCCCCAGGCCGGTTGGGTTGAAACGGCCTCGCTGGTACGGTGAGGGCGGCGGCGGGGGTGCCGTGAACACCTCTTGGTGGTCCGAGCCCGCGTGCTCCTTGCCGTCCACGTCCACATACGGCTCATAGGGCGGCAGCGGCGAGAAGTAGGCCGTGCTGCAGCCGGCCGATATGATTACTGGCAACTGCATGGCGTTGGTGAGGTGGTTCAGGTCGTGGACCGAGAAGCACTGGTCCCATCCATCCGGCTGGCCATGCCCCGTGTGGACCACGAGGCCCACGCCCTCGTTCAACAGTTGGCAAACCTGCTGATGATTCGGGGGCGGTGTGGCCGACGGCCGGCCCGCATCCGAGTAGTAACGCTTTTCCAACTGCCACGCGCCGGCCAGCTTCGCCGCCAGTCCATCCACAAGTTGGCGACTGTCCACCCAGCCCCCGGTCACGACGAAGCCCGCCCGTTGCGGATGGGGGCCGGAGTGGGCGAGCAACGTCCGTTCATAAGCCGCCGTCTTGTCCGCCACTATGCGGGCCTCCGCGGGCGTGCTGACCGGCCAGCGTCCCACCGCGACCTCCGGCAGGTAGTGTATCTCATCGTAATTGATCGGGTCAGTCTTGTTCTTCTCGCCCCGAACCTCGCCGAAATAGCCCGCATGGAACCCTTCCTTGCGGGCATTCCAGTCCTCAAACGACCCATCCGCCTTGGCGAGATCACTGTAGTAGAGGTCGCTCGGGTAAAAGGCATAGTCAAAGGCGGCTGGCGTAACCCGGTCCAGCACCATGAACCGCACGGGCAATACATCGACATCCCCCACCAGCAACACATAACCCAGGCCGCGCTCACGCCATTGGGCGTAGAGGAAGCGCTTGAGCTTCTCCGGGTCGTCTGCGCCCTTCGTCTTCTGGAGGATGTCCTCCAACGAAAGCAACTCCGTCGGTAGCAGCGTCTGTTTGTAAGCAACCTACTCCTGTAATGCTGAATGGAAGGCATTGGGCGCCACCACCATCAGCCGATTCGTCATGACGGTAGCCTGGTTCGGTGCGGGAGCGGCCCAGCCGGCAGGCGCGGCAAGAATCATCGCCAGGCACAGCCGCAGCCAAAGAGGATGGAGGATGGTGGACCGAAGAT
>JADGNS010000284.1 GCA_017883355.1 Candidatus Solibacter sp. | reverse complement strand
AATGCCTGACGCCCAAGCCTCTGAAACCACGGAACTTCTCCGCGCCTGGGCGAATGGCGAAGCGGCCGCGCTGGAACAACTCACGCCCCGCGTTTATCGTGAACTCCGGCGCATTGCCGGGCACTTCATGCGGAATGAAAGCCCCGGCCGCACCATCCAGGCTACGGCTCTGGTGCACGAAGCCTGGCTACGCCTCATCGACGTCAGCAACGTGGACTGGCAGCACCGCGCCCACTTCTTCGCCGTATCGGCGCGCATCATGCGCCACATTCTGCTGGATGCCGCGCGTTCCCGCGCCGCGGCCAGGCGCGGCGGCAATCCACCGCGCGTCAATCTCGACGAAATTCCGGATATCTCGGGGCGGCGCGGAAGCGAACTGATCGCGCTCGACGACGCGCTCACGGCCCTGGCCGTTGTAGACCCGCGCAAGGCTCAGGTCATCGAGCTTCGATTCTTCGGCGGCCTCAGCGTGGAAGAGACGGCCGCGGTTTTGAAGGTCTCCCCGGAAACCGTCATGCGGGATTGGAGACTCGCGCGCGCCTGGCTTCTCCGCGAGTTGAGAGTGGCATAAGGCTCCGCCTTGTGCATCCGAGCGAGGCTCGGACTTCTTTTCGGTTCCCGCTACGCCGTAGCCTGGCTGGCGATGTCTTCCAGGCCGCGCTCGCGGATTTCCTGCTCCCTCATCAGGAACTTCTGAATCTTCTTCGTCACCGTCATGGGGAAGCCGTCGACGAAGCGGACGTATTGCGGGATTTTGAAGTAGGCGATTTTCCCCTTGCAAAACGCCTGGATTTCTTCCGCGGTGGCCTCCTCGCCGGGTTTGAGCTGCACCCACGCCAGCACGGTTTCGCCCAGGCGCGCGTCGGGGATGCCGATGACGTAGGCGTCGGCGATCTTGGGATGGGTGTGCAGGAAGTCCTCCACCTCGCGCGGGTAGATGTTCTCTCCGCCGCGGATAATGGTGTCCTTGGCGCGCCCGCGGAAACTGAAATAGCCGTCGGCACGCATGGCGGCGAGATCGCCGGTGTGCAGCCACCCTTCGGAATCGATCACGGCGGCGGTGGCATCGGGATCTTCGTCGTACCCCTTCATGACCAGGTAACCGCGCGTGCAGAGTTCGCCCTGCTGTCCGATGGGCAGGCGCTCGCCGGTTTCGGGATCGGCGATCTGCACTTCGGTGTTGGCCAGCGCCGCGCCCACCGTGGTGACGCGCAGTTCCATCGGGTCGTCGACATCCGACATGGTGATCACCGGGGAACTCTCCGTCTGCCCGTAGGCGATGGTCATCTCCCGGCAGTGCATCCGTTCGGCCACGGTGCGCATGACTTCGATAGGGCACGGCGCTCCGGCCATCACGCCGGTGCGCAGGCTGGTGAGATCGAACTGCTCGAAGTCCGGGTGCACCAGTTCGGCGATGAACATGGTGGGCACGCCATAGAGCGCGGTGGCGCGCTCGCGGTGCACCGCTTCCAAAGTAGCCAGTGCATCGAATTGCGCGGAGGGCAGAATGAGCGTAGCGCCGGTGACCACGCTCACCATGGAGCCGATCACACTCCCGAAACAGTGGTAGAGCGGCACGGGCGCGCAGATGCGATCGCGTTCCGTAGCGCGTAGCGCGAGCGAGATCGCCATGCCGTTGTTGACCAGGTTGTGGTGCGTGAGCAGGACGCCTTTGGGTGAGCCGGTGGTGCCGCTGGTGTACTGGATGTTGGCCACGTCGAGCGGTGTGGCGGTGTCGCGCGGGAAATCGCGGCCCCCGGCAACCATGGCGTCCCAGGAAGTCTCGCCAAGCCAGATGACGTGCTCCAGCGGAAGCGCGTCGCCGTCGCGCGAGTCGTCCAGGATGGCGCGATAATTGGCGCGCGCATCGCGCTCGCGCAGGAAGAGGGCGCGGATGCGGGACTTTTGGAGCACGTAGCGGAGTTCGTGCGAGCGGTAGGCGGGGTTGACGTTGACCAGGACCACGCCGGAGCGGGCGGCGGCGTGCTGCATGAGGATCCACTCCACGCAGTTGCTGGCCCATATGCCGGCGCGGTCGCCGGGCGCCAGCCCGAGGCCGGCGAGCCCGCGGGCGACGCGGGTGGCTTCGCGATCGAGTTCACTCCAGGTGAAGCGCGCGTTCTGATGGCAAACCACGAGAGCTTCGCGGTCCGGGAAACTGGCGGCAGTGTCCGCGAGGGCTTGCGAGATGGTCTTTTCCAGGAGGGGCGCTGCGGCCCCGCGGGAATAACTGAGCGGTGGCAAAGCACTAGTGTAACGCCATGGAAGCGGGACCTAGGCCCGCGCCCAACAAGCGGTCCCGCGGGAACTTAGAATGGAATGTCGGTGTCCGAAATAGATGGAGGACTCTTGCACACTTTACTAGGCGATATTCGGTTCGCCGCCCGGATGCTGCTGCGCAATCCGGGCCTAACCGCGGTGGCGGTGCTCGCGCTGGCATTGGGGACGGGGGCGAACTCGGCCATCTTCTCCGTGGTCTACGCCGTGCTGCTGCGCCCGCTGCCGGTGCGCGACGTGGACCGGCTGGTGGCCATTGGAATGGTGAGTGAGAAGCTGCATGTGGTGGGTGCTCAGCCGGGGTTCGCATCCTACGCGAAGTGGCGGCAACTCGGCGGATTTTACGAATCCATTGCGGCCGCGGCGCCGGGGACGGCCACTTTTTCCGATCGGGGCGATACTACGGTGAAGTTCTGGCGCGTGAGCGCCGGCTTTCTGCCCACCCTGGGAGTGGCGCCCATTCTGGGGCGGAACTTCCTGGAGGACGAGGACCAGCCCGGCAAAGCGCGCGTGGCCCTGGTGGCGCACACCTTCTGGCGCGGGCGGTTGAACGGGGATCGCCAGGTGCTGGGCAGCACCGTGAAGGTCGACGGGCAGGCGTACTCGGTGGTAGGCGTGCTGCCGCCCGGGTTCCAAATCGACGGGCGGCCGGCGGATCTCTATGCGCCCATCGGCCGCAGTTTGCAATCGAAGGAGTTCTTCCCGGTGAACATCTATGCGCGGCTCAAGCGCGGGGTGAGCATCCAACAGGCGCAGGCGCAGATGGACGCGGCGCGGACCGGCGACCCGGGGCCATTCGCGTGGCAGGGGCGGCTGTGGATGCTGCGCGATTTCCAGGTGCGCAATGTGCGCCAAAGCCTCTGGGTGTTGCTGGGCGCGGTGGGGCTGGTGCTGTTGATCGCCTGCGCCAATACGGCGACGCTGTTACTGGCGCGCGCCAGCGCCCGCCAGAAAGAATTGGCGACGCGGGCGGCATTGGGCGCGGACAAAGTGCGGCTGTTGCGGCAACTGCTCACCGAGAGCGGATTGCTCGCGCTGGCGGGCGGGGCGTGTGGCGTGCTGGTGGCAGTGGCGGCGGTGCGCGCGGTCCCACTCCTGGCGCATGAGAAGCTGCCGGGACTGCTGGAGCAGACGCGCGTGGACGGCGCGGTGCTAGGGTTCACCATGGCGGTGGCGCTGGCCACGGGATTCCTTTTCGGTACGCTGCCGGCGGCCATGGCCCTGCGCGGCGATCTCTTCGGAGCGTTGCGCGGCGGCGCGCGCGCGGGACGCCCGGGGCGCAGGCGCGGCTGGCAGTTTCTGGCGGTGAGCGAGACGGCGCTGGCGCTGGTGCTGGCGATTGGGGCCAGCCTGCTGATTCAGACTTTCTTCTATCTGCGCGACATGGCGCCCGGGTTTCGCGTGGACGGGCTGCTCGCGGTGCGGATAACTCCGCCGCGCGGCAAGTTCACTTCGCCGGCGCAATGCGGCGCGTACTGGCATAGCGTTCTGTCGCACGTGCGCGGCGTCCCGGGCGTGCAGGCGGCCAGCTTCGCGCAGGCGTTGCCGCTGACGGGCGACAACTGGGTGGGTAACTGGCCCGTGGAGGGTGTGGCGTTCGCGCGTCCCGAGGACAGCCCCCCCATGTGGCAATATCACGTGGAGAAGGATTACTTCCGGACCATGCAGATTCCCCTGCGGCGGGGACGCTTCTTCGGCGAGCGCGACGATTTGGGCGCGCCGAAGGTGGCGATGGTGAATGAAACCTTCGTGCGCCGCTTCTGGCCGGGGCAGGATGCCATCGGCAAGCACGTGGGCGGGGGGAAAGACCCGCTGGTCGAGATCGTCGGCGTGGTGGCCGATGTGAGCGCGGAGGAAAGTACCAAGGCGGCGCCGCCGCAGGTCTACTTCCATTTCCCGCAGATGCCGACGGCGCGGATTGCGTTGGCGGTGCGCGCGGACCCGCGCGTATACCGCACTCCCGCGGCCTTGGAACCGGCGCTGCGGCGCGCGATTGCGGATGCCGACCCGGCAACGCCTCCGCTGCAGTTCGCGGAAATGCAGCGGACCATTTCGGACCGCATCGCGCCGCACCGGCTGTCGGCGCAGTTGATCGCGGTGTTCGCGGGCTTGGCGCTGCTGCTGGCGGCGGTGGGCATTTACGGCGTGCTCTCCTTCAGCGTGGCGCAGCGCACGCACGAGATCGGCCTGCGTATCGCGTTGGGAGCGGAGCGCGCCATGGTGCTGCGGCTGATCGCGGGGGAGGTGGCGCAGATGGCGGGTTGCGGGATCGGCGCCGGCCTGGCGGGCGCGCTCGTGTTGACGCGCGTGATGAGGGCCATGCTGTACGGGGTGGACGCGAGCGATCCGGCGATTTACGCTGGCGCCGCCGCGGGGCTGCTGGCGATTGTGATGGCTGCGGCGTTAGTGCCGGCGCTGCGGGCCACGTGGGTGGACCCGATGGTCTCGCTGCGGGAGGAGTAGAGACTCATTTTCAGCCGCCGATTAACGCCGATGAACGCGGATCAAGCATTTTGGTTTTCATCCGCGTTCATCGGCGTTCCTCGGCGGCCAAAGACTGGGAAGGGAGTTCCCGCAGGTGGCGGATGGGGGAAAAAGTGAGCCACAGGGTAGAGAGCAGATAGCCGAAGGTAGCGATCAGCATGGTCTGGCGGATTCCGATGGCTTGCGCAATTGCCCCACCCGCCAGCGCTCCCAGCGGCAGCGCTCCCCAGAAAAGCAGGTGGCCGGCGGAACTCACGCGGCCCAACAGATGGTCCGGCGTGATGGCCTGGCGCAGGCTGGTCTCATTGATGTTGTAGATGGGCCACGCCATGTCGCCTAGTTGTGCGGCGATAAGGAACGCCGCGCACAGCGCCACCGGGCCGTGGGCCAGCGGAACCAGCAGCATGGCCAGCCCGATCATCCACGCCGCGCCGATCAGCGTACGGCCAAGGCCCAGGCGGCGCACGCACCACTCCGACAGCAGCGCGCCGAGCAGGTTGCTGACGCCGCCCACCGAGATGATGATGCCCAGCAGCACGGCGGAAATGTGGAGTTCGCGCACCGCGAAGAGAAAATATAAGCCGCCGAGGGAGCCCGCGAAGAACGCGCCGGTGCCTGCGCGTTGCAGCAGCGCGCGAAGCAGCGGATTGCTCCACGAAGCGGAGAGGCCTTCGGCGATTTCGCGGCCGACGTGCGGTGCGGGGCTGGGCTCGGGCACTGGCTCAGGCCGGCGAATCATCCACACGGAAACCGCCGAGCAGACAAACGAGAGGGCGTCCAGGAGTATCGCTGTGGGCGCGGTGATCACTTGCACCAGCAGGCCGGTGAGACCGGGGCCGGTGACGTCCGCGATGGACTCCGTCAGCGCCAACTTGCTGTTGGCTGCCACAAGTTCCGCGCGGTTCACCAGCGTGGGCACATAGGCCTGGTAGCTGACATCGAAGAGCACGGTGAGGATGCCGGCGAGCGTGGCGACGGCATAGAGGTGCGCCATGTTCAGGCGGTGCAGTACGGCGGCCAGAGGAATGGTGCCCAACAGAGCGGCGCGGACGAGATCGGCGGCGATCAGGATGGGGCGGCGGCGCCGGCGATCCGCCCAAACTCCGGCGAAGAGGCCGAAGACGAGGACGCCGGCGCCGTTCGATGCGGCGAGAATTCCCATCTGAAGAGCCGAAGCTCCGAGGACGGAGGCGGCGGTGAGGGGGAGGCCGACGCTGGTCACGGTGGATCCGATTTTGGAAATCGCCTGCCCGCCCCAGAGCTTGAGGAAATCGCCGTCGCGCATGAGGCCGCCCGGAGACATCTGTCTGCTATCTCCCGGGGCGATAGATGCCGCCGCCGAGCGATCGCATCATCTTGCCCCAGAGCGCCTGACTCAGCTCGTCTTCGTCGGCGGCACGCACGGGGACCACTTCGAGGTGCAGCCCCGCCATCTCGTCGGTGGTGGCGGGTCCCCAGACGATGCGCGCGGGCGGGTGGTTCGGATTGCGCGGATTGGCGGCCGAATTATCGTAGGTGAATTCCATTTCGACGCGCGTGTCCTCGGGCAGGCGGATGGGTGCGGCGTAGCGATACTGCCGCTGCCAGTTGAAATTCCAATCCGGAATGCGCAGCAGGGTGCGGCGCGTGCCATCGGGCAGCACGGCGTAGGCGTACATGGTTTTGCATACGTAGTGGGCGTGGGGGATGATGCCGATGGCGTCGACATCGACGGGAATGGTGAAGTGGTCGGTCACCTGGAAGGCGGCGGCGCCGGGCGGAATATCGATGCGGTTGGAGCCCAGCGGGACGTCCATCAGGCGGCGCGCGGGTGCCTGGGCGGCGAAGTACAGTGCGAGGCGGGTG
>JADGNS010000283.1 GCA_017883355.1 Candidatus Solibacter sp. | reverse complement strand
ACGATGAACCCGCTGACCGCGAAGATGCCGCCGAGAATCAGCGCGTAAGTGGTGCGCCCGTACAGGACGTTGCCCACCGTAAACAGCGCCGACCAGATCATGAGACATCCCATCGTCCAGCCGGTGAGCGCCAGCGGAATATTGTCGCCTTCCACTTCGGCGGCGCTGGCCATCAACTTAATGTGCCGCCAGCCCGGGCCGAAGGGCCGCACCTTTTCGTAGAACTTGAGCAGCACCGCCGGATCGGTTTGCGGACCGAGGTAGACCGTGGCGATCCAGGAGACGGTGGTGATGGCGATGCCGATGAGCAACTGTTCGGAGAAGCCGAAGACCACGCCGTTCTTGGAGAGAATCAGGAAGACGATGGCCACGCCGAAGGAACTGATCATGGCCACGATCTCACACCACGCCGTGATGCGCCACCAGAACCAGCGCAGCAGATACAGCAGGCCGGTTCCCGCGCCCACCTGGAGCAGCAGGTTGAAACTGTCCTTGGCGGTGGAGAGCAGGAAGACCATACCGCTCGACCCGACGAATAACAGGACCGTGGCGCAACGCCCGGCCCTGACGTAGTGCTTCTCGGTGGCCTCGGTATTCACAAAGCGGCGATAGAAATCGTGCACCAGGTAAGAGGCGCCCCAGTTGAGGTGGGTGAGAATGGTCGATGAGTTGGCGGCGATCAGGCCGCCCAGCATGAGTCCCACCCATCCGACGGGAAGGAAGCGCAGCATAGCCGGGTAAGCGATATCGTGGCCTACCAGCGTCGGGTCCAGATTGGGGAACGCCTTCTGGATGTCGCTCAGTTCGGGGTAAATAATCAGCGAGGCCAGGCCGACCAGAATCCACGGCCAGGGCCGCAGAACGTAGTGGGCGACGTTAAAGAACAGCGTGCCGCCGAGCGAGTCCTTTTCCGATTTCGAGGCCAGCATGCGTTGCGCGATGTAGCTGCCGCCGCCGGGTTCCGCGCCCGGATACCAGGTGGCCCACCATTGCACCGTGATGGGAATGATGAAGACGGCCACCGCCAGATCCCAGTTGTTGGTGAAATCGGGCAGCATGTTGAGATAGTTCAGGCCGCCCGGACCTTTCATCACCGAGAGCTTGGCCACCAGGCCGCTCATCCCGCCCACTTGCGGCAGGTTGACCGCAAAATACGCTGCCGCGATCACCGCCGACATCTTGATGAAGAACTGGATCATGTCGATGACCAGCACTCCCCACAGTCCCGAGTAGGTGGCGAAGATCACGTTGAGCAGCCCCACCGCCAGCAGCGTCTGCCAGCGCTCCAGGCCGAACAGAATCGCCGCGATCTTGCAGGCGGCCAGGTTCACCGTCGCCATGATGATGCAGTTGAAGAAGAGGCCCAGGTACACGGCGCGGAAGCCGCGCACCGCGCCGGCCGCCTTGCCGGAGTAGCGCAGTTCGTAGAATTCCAGGTCGGTGAGCACGCCCGAGCGCCGCCACAGGCGCGCGAAGAAAAACACCGTGGATACCCCGGTGAGGGTGAAGGCCCACCACTGCCAGTTGCCGGCGACTCCCTGCGTGCGGACGAAGTTGGCCACCAGATTCGGCGTATCGCTGGAGAACGTGGTGGCCACCATGGAAATGCCGGCCAGCCACCAGGGAACCGAGCGGCCCGAGGCGAAGAACTCCGCCGTACTTTTCCCGGAGCGCCTTCCGAAGAAGAGCGCGGGCACAAAACAGATGGCGACCGACAGGAACGCGATGATCCAGTCGAGAGTGTGAAGCTGCATAGGAAACTATGAGTTTACAGCGCCGGGGCCCGGTTCGGCGTGAAGAATGTGAGCGGGGTTTCCGGAATAGAAGCGCTCCACCAGGCCGTCGTGGACCTTGGAGAGATCCCCGCGGTGGCAAAAGACCACGGCGCAGCCGCCGAAACCGCCGCCGGTGAGGCGCGCGCCCAGAGCGCCGGAGGCCATCGCGGCATCCACCAGGCGGTCCAGCGCCGGGCAACTGATTTCGAGGCGATCGCGCAGGCTGGCGTGGGAGGCGAGCAGCAGGCGGCCGAAGAGGGCGCTGTCATCCTCATGCATCGCCTCGACGGCGTGGCGTACGCGGAATGCCTCGGTGACGACGTGCAGGAACGCCGGCGACAGATGCTTCGCCGCCGCCAGATCGCCAAGCTCCTCTTCGGTTCTGCCCTGGATCGCCTCGGCATACGACGCGAATCCCGTCTGGCGCAGCGCTTCCGTGCCGGCGGTGCGGACCGCGTTGTAGCGCTCGCGCACGGCGCCCGATTTCTCGGCGATTTGCAGGCTGTCGGCCACCAGAAAGGCCCAGTCCGCGGGAATCGGAATGTGGTGCACCGCCAGCGGCACGAACTCGATCAGCGAGGCGCAGCCCTCGCGCGAAGCCAGCGATGCGGCGTGATCCATGCCGCCGCCGCGCGTCCCGACAAACTGCTCGCCATCGGGAAGGATCTCCATCAGCTCTTCGAACGAAGCCGCGCGATGGTTGGCGCGCAGCAGCGCCAGCGTCATGGCGACAATCAGCGCGGACGACGAGGAGAGTCCGGCCGCCGGCGGCAGGTCGGAAGCGATTGTGGCATCGATGCCGTTCATGACTCCCCACTTGCCGGCGATGGCCTGAGCGGCGGCGCGCAGGTAATTCTCCCAATCGCCGCGCGCGACCGGCGTGAGACCGGGGGTCCAGGCAAATTCGCGGTGTCCGTAGGCGCCGCTGCTGACGCGGATCTGGCAATCGGCGCGCGCCTGGAAGTGGATGCGAATGGAGCGGCGCAACGCCATGGGAAGCACGGGGAGGCCGTGATAGTCAATGTGTTCGCCGATCAGATTGACGCGGCCGGGAGCCGAAACCATTGCCCCACGATAGCACTCAGTGGGGCGACCGCACGGGGTGATAAGATTCCACCTATGCGCAGGCTCATACTCTCGATGGTCACGATCGCCGTTCTGATAGCTACAATGCCCCTGACGGCGGCCAGAAAAAAGAAGGCGCCGGCGCCCGCGCCCGCATTCAGCTACTATTTGCTGACGCTCTCCTGGGCGCCGGATTTCTGCGCGCAAGCCGGCAACAACAGCAATCCGGCCGAGTGCGGAACGGGGAGGAAGACCGGCTTCGTGGTCCATGGGCTCTGGCCGCAGGGAGACAGCGGGCGCGGTCCCGAGAACTGCGGGGGCAGTCCGGTGGCGCAGAACATCGTGCAGATCATGTTGAACTACATCCCCACGGCGAGCCTGATCCAGCACGAGTGGACGACCCACGGCACGTGCAGCGGATTGAGCGCGGCGGACTACTTCGCCGCCGTACGCAAGGCGCGCGACTCGGTGACGATCCCCGCCGAATTCAAGGCGCCGGCCCAGGTGCTGAATCTGAGTCCGGCGGCCATCGAACAAGCCTTCGCGGCGGCCAACCCGAGTTTCCCCAAGACGGCCTTCCGTACTTCGTGCACCGGAGGAACATTGCAGGAAGCGCGCGTCTGCTTCGGCAAAGATCTCTCGCCGCGCGCCTGCACGTCGAGCGCCGGCGAATGCAGCATGGCGGCGATGAAGGTGCTGCCGGTGCGGTAAGAAGCGGCAGGGGTGACAGACGACAAAAGGCGATCGTCTGTCCTACTACCCTACTGCAACTTGATGCCGCGTGATTCGATGGTGCTTGCGGTGGCGCGGTCCAGGTTGGCCAGGGCTTCGGCAAAATCGGCATGCGCGCGGACTTCGCGATTGCGCGCGGCGATCAGATCGGTCTGGCGTTGGAGCACCAGGAAGACGCTCGACGTGCCGGCTTGAAACTGGCGCTGCTCGCTCGCGTTCTGCTCTTCGGCGGACTGGCGCGCCAGGCCGGCCGCATCCAGACGCGCGCGGCTGGAATTCACGGCCTGCAAGGCGTTGCGCACGTCGGCTTCCACGGCCATGCCGATCTGGTTCTCGACGGTGTGCAGGCGGCGTCCCTCGGCGGCGGCGATGGCGGCCTGCGATTGCGCCGTCCGGTTGCGAATGGGCAGCGACATCTGGACGCCAACCTGGGCCAATGGGAAATTGCCGCGCGCAATGTTGCTGAGCGACTGGCCGTAGCCTCCGTTGAGGATGGCGGGGACGGAACCGAGTCCGCCCGGGAAGAAGGCCGCCAGCGGGCTGTTGCCTTGCGGCACCACGGTACCCGCCAGTCCGGCCGACGTGAGGTTGGCAAAGGCATCGATGCGGGGCCGGGCGGCCTCGCGGGCGAGGCGCGTATTCAGCGTATTGATGTCGAGAGCCAGCCCGGTTTCCGCCACCTCGGGGCGCGCGGCCAGGGCCTGCTTGACGGCGTCG
Source organism: Candidatus Solibacter sp. (assembly GCA_017883355.1). Lineage (GTDB taxonomy): Bacteria > Acidobacteriota > Terriglobia > Bryobacterales > Bryobacteraceae > Solibacter. Next base: position 2,319 of record JADGNS010000283.1, on the reverse strand, counting down.
TCGAGCGCCGGGATGGCGATGTTCATATCGAGCGGCGTCTCCGGAATCAGCGCCGCTCCCCACATGAGGTCGCTGCGATTGGGCAGCATCAGCGACTTGAGATTGTTCTCCGCGGCGGTCAGGGTCTGCTGCGCGGCGAACAGGCTCTGCTGAAAATTGGCGGCCTGGGTCTGCGCCGCCACCACATCCACGGGCGCCAGGATTCCCTGTTCGGCCTGCCGCCGATTGCTGTCATACTGGCGTTCGGCGAGTTTCACGGCCTCGGCCTGCACGTTGAAATTATTCCAGGCGTAATCGAGCTCCCAGTAGGCCTGGATGGCTTGGGTGACCACTTCGATGACGCGCTGGCGGAGCGCCTGCGCGCTGAGTTGCTGGTTCTTGCGCGCCACCTGCAGGCGATGGCGGTTCTCGTCGAAGCGCAGCCCGCGCCACAGGGGCTGAGTCAGGCTGAGCGAGAGCGACGAGGGAAACTGCGGGTTGAGGGTGTTAAACGTGCTGTCGGTGGATTGGCGCGCGTTGCTGAAATTCAGCGCGTAGGTTCCGCCGAACGGATTGATGCCGCTCAACTGAGGCGTGAAGTTGAGATCTGTGTTGGTCAGTTTGCCAGAGGCCGTGCCGCCGATGAGCGACGCCACCGGCACGACGGCGCGTGTGCGGTAGGCGCGCAGGCCGAGGAGCGGATCGTAATAGCCCTGCGCGCCGCGAATCGTGTAGCCCGCCTCTTCCAGTTGGATACGCGAGGTGGCCAGATCCGGATCGTTGGCCAGGACGCGCTCGATGACTTCGGGCAGGCGCAGCGGAGCCTGCGTGACGATGCCGACGCGCGGAGCGACGGCGATTTGTTTCAAGGGCTGCAACTGCACCGACGTCTGGCCGAAGAGTGAACCGACGAGGGCCGTAGAGACCACGGCGGCTTTCTTGAAGCGCCGTCCGACCCAGCTAAAGAAGCCTGCCACGCGGCCGGTGGCGAAACTATCGCCAAGGTCTTCGAACAGCGAATAAAACACCGGGACGGCCAGCAAAGTGAGCAGCAGACAGAGGGATTGCCCGCCCACCACCAGTACGCCGATGGAGCGGTTGGTGGCGGAACCGGTGCCGCGCGAAATTACCAGCGGCGCCATGCCGGCCACCAGGGCGATGGTGGTCATGAGGATGGGGCGCAAACGGTCGCGATTGGCCAGGATGATGGCGTCGTAGCGTTTCATGCCGGCTTCGCGGAGTCCGTTGGTATGGTCGATCTGTAGAATCGCGTTTTTCTTAACGATGCCGAACAACAGCAGCAGGCCGAGGCCGGACATAATGTTGACCGTTTGCCCCGCGATCAACAGGGCCAGAATGCCGAAGGGCACGGCCAAGGGCAGGGTGATGAGAATCGTGATGGGGTGGATGAAGCTTTCGAATTGCGCGGCCAGCACGATGTACATAAAGATGAAGGTCAGCAAGAAAGCGAGCGCGAAGTAGTAACCGGTGCGACCCAATTCCTTGGAGATGCCGGTGAGGCCGGCGCGGTAGCCGGACTCCATGCCGAGTTGCTGTGTTTCCTCGTTCAGTTGTTGGATGATGGCCGCCTGGGATCCGCCGGGCAGCAGGTTGGCGCTCACCGTGACCTGGCGCTGGCGGCCGATGCGATTGATGGAGGATGGTCCGGTACCGGGGACGATGCGCACCACCTCATCGAGGCCCACGGACCGCAGTTTTTGAGAAGGCACGGTCATCTTGGCCAGGCCTTCGACGCCGCCGCGGAACTGCTCCTGGGCGCGGACCACGACATCGTACTGGTCTTCGCCGGCGTTGAAGGTGGATGCATTCTGTCCGGCCACCAGGGTATTGAGCGCCATTTCGATGTCCATCACGCTGACGCCGAGATCGGCGGCGCGCGGGCGATCGATGTTCAGACGCACTTCGGGCTTGCCGCTGCGCAGCGTGGTATCGGTATCCACCAGGCCGGGGTTGGCTCTCATTTTGGCGAGCAGCGCCTGGGAATAGGTGGTGAGCTTTTGCAGGTCGGGCCCCTGGATGAAGTACTGGATTTCGGCGTTGCTCTGGCCGCCGCCCACCGTGCTGACCAGTTCCACGCCGGTGTGAATCTCCGGCGGGTACTTCTTCATGAGGTCGCGGGTGCGCTGCATGAGCTGCTGCTGGGTGATCTGGCGCCGATCGATATCGGTCAGCTTGACGTAGATGACGGCGCCGTTGACGCTCTTATCGGCGCTGCCGCCAGCGGTCATTAAAGTGTGGGCCACACCGGGCAACTTGCGGACATCCTGGGCGATTTGCTCAGCCAGGTTGGTGGTTGCGGCGATGGACGTTCCCTCGGGA
>JADGNS010000282.1 GCA_017883355.1 Candidatus Solibacter sp. | reverse complement strand
CAGGCACGAGTTTCAGTATCCTGCTGCCGGCGGTGGCTGAGGCGGTGCAACCTCGCGGTCCGGTGAAACTCTCCACGGCTCCCGGCGGCACGGAGAGCATTCTCCTGGTGGAGGACGAAGATACGGTTCGCGCGCTGGTGCGCAGAATCCTGGAGACCCGCGGGTACGCGGTGATCGACGCTCCCAACGGGCGCGAAGGTCTGAAGCTGTGCGAAACCCATCCGGGCAAGATCGATCTGCTGGTGACCGACGTGGTGATGCCGGAACTGGGCGGGCGCGAGTTCGCCGCCGCGGCCGTCAAGCTGCGCCCCGGGTTGAAAGTCGTGTTCGTGTCGGGCCACACCCAGGATGTCATTTTGAAGGAGGGTATCCAGCACGGAGAGGCGTTCCTCCAGAAGCCCTTCGATCCGATGCACCTGGCGCAGAAAGTGCGCGAGACGCTGGACGCGGGCGGCGAGTCGAAGAACGTCGGCAAGGACGCCGACGTGGCAACCTGAAAGGTTGTTCTACAGCAGACCGCGGAGGGCCGCTTCGAGGCCGGCTGGTTCGAAGCCGAAGGGACCCGGGCGGCTCTTGTAGACCACGCGGCCCCGGCGGTCGATCAGGTAGAGGCGGTCGGGCCATCCGGTATAGGCCTTTTCGACGGTGTTGTCCATGCCATCGACGATCGCCGGGAAGCGCAACCCCAGGGTGCGCACGCAGCTTTCGGCCACCTGGAATCTTTCGCCCTCGGAGCGCGGATTGCGGAACACCACGCCCTCGCGAACGTTGCTGCCCATTTGCCAGATGTCGCTGGGGTGCGCCTCCTGAATGTAGACCGCGTGGAAGGCTACGCGGTCCCGATAGGCGTCGAACAATCGATTGAGCGCGGGAACCTCCCGGCGAAAGGGCGGTCAAGTGTAGCTTCCGAAGACCAGCACCACGGGCCGCGAACCGCGGTAAGAGGAGAGCTGCACCGTGCTCTTGTGGTCCAAGGTGGGCAGGCGGAAATCCGGGGCGAGGTCGCCGGGGTGGAGGCGTCCGCCGCGCGCCAGGTTCCACAGGGTCTCAAAGGGCAGCACCATCATGAGCGGGAACGGAGTCTTGGCAATGACGCGCCCGAAGACATCGGGCGGCTGGATCATCGCCACATACAAGCCCGCGCAGAGTGTCAGGTGGACCGCCACCAGTGCCGCCAACACCACGAGCGCCCGGCGCGCAAGGCGGCGCCCTCGGCTCATGGGAACGGGTTCGGTTGCAGCCATCGGGGCAGGGAAGGGGACGCCTAGCCGCCGGCGGCGGCGGCGCCCGTGGCTTTGCGGCTCAGGAAGCATTCGCGGCAGTAAACCGGGCGCCCCTGTGTCGGTTTGAAGGGAACGGTGGTCTCGCGGCCGCACTGCGAGCACTCGGTCATGGTTTCGGTTTTGGCAAAACCGGGTCCGGAAGAACCCTGGCGCTTGGTCTTGCATGCTTTGCAGCGCTTGGGCTCATTCCTGAAATTCTTGTCGTGGAAGAAGTGCTGTTCTCCCGCTGTGAAAACGAAATCCGCGCTGCAATCGACGCATTTGAGAATGCGGTCCTGAAACTCCGGCATAGCCTGTTCCCCGTTAACAGCTCGAGCAGTTTGTGTGGTTCAGGCGAGGCTATGTAGCCGCGCCTGAACCTTACCCTGGGTTCTGGTTCGTTATTCGACTTCCCGGCGCGACTTCTTCCGGTTACGTTTGCGGGCCAAGGCCTGCTTGACCCTGAGCTTCTCACCCGGTTTGAGGTAGAAGGAGTGACGCTTCACTTCCTTGATGATGTCCTCTTGCTGGACTTTGCGCTTGAAGCGGCGAAGGGCGTTTTCTAGTGTTTCACCCTCTTGCAGTTTTACTTCGGCCAAACGAAATACACCTCCCAACCGGACCTGGAATTCTCATGCGGTGTTTGCAAATTCCTACACTTCGCACAAGAGGTACTGATATCATAGGTTTTTGACAAATAAAGTCAAGCCTAAATTTTCGACGTCGTTCCACAGAACCGTCCCAATTTTCGGAATGCCGTTTCTTTTCAGGGATTTAGACTGAAATGAAAAACGTATTAGCGATTCTGCTGGCAGGCGGCGCTGGAGAACGGCTCTACCCCCTGACTCGTGACACCGCCAAGCCGGCTGTGCCCTTTGGGGGAGCTTATCGCATCATCGACTTCACGCTCTCCAACTGCATCAACTCCGACGTTCGTCGAATCTTAATCCTAACACAGTATAAATCGCTCGAACTGATCCGCCATATCCGCGATGGCTGGAACATCCTGTCGCCCGAACTGGGCGAGTACATTGAAGTGATTCCGCCGATGAAACGGGTGCATGAGGACTGGTACCAGGGCACGGCCGACGCGGTGTTCCAGAATTTTCAGAGCATCGAAGCCGAGGCGCCCGAAGTCACCCTGATGCTTTCCGGCGATCAGATCTACAAGATGGACTATGGCGATATGCTGGACTGGCATCGTGCCAACGGGGCGGACATCACGATCGCTACCCTCCAGGTGCCGCCCGCGGAGGCAAGGCGGTATGGCATCCTGGAGATCGCCGCCGATTACCGGGTGACCGGTTTTGAGGAAAAGCCGCAGCACGACCAGCCTGCCCGCTCGCGGTTCGACGCCTCCATGGTGAGCGCCTCCATGGGCATCTACGTATTCAATAGCAGCGTCCTGTTACGGGCACTGCACGAGGACGCCCAGGATCCGAATTCGTCCCACGATTTCGGCAAGGACGTGATCCCGCGGTATTTGGATCGCTGCCGCGTGATCGCGTACGATTTCCGGGACATGAACGCCAAACAGTCGCGCTACTGGCGGGATGTAGGCACGCTGGACGCCTATTACGAGGCCAACATGGACCTGGTGTCGGTGACTCCCGAATTCAACCTTTACGACGCGCACTGGCCCATCCGCACCAAGGCGACGCAGCAACCGCCGGCCAAGTTCGTTTTCGCCCAGAAGGGCCGCCGCATGGGGCTGGCGCTGGATTCCATCGTGAGTGCCGGATGCATCGTCTCGGGTGGCAGGGTGCTGCACAGCGTGCTCTCGCCCGGCGTGCGCGTGAACAGTTATTGTGAAGTAGAGTATTCGATTCTGATGCCCGGGGTGGAGATCGGCCGCTATAGCCGCGTCCGCCGGGCGATTGTCAACACCGGCGTGAAGATTCCCGAGTTGCACTCCGTCGGGTTCGATGCGGAGGCCGATCGGGCGAGCGGGTACACCGTCACCGAGGGGGGTGTTACCGTGGTGGGCGAGTAGGGCGGGTTGCCAACCCGCCGGACCCAGGGGGTACCCCTTCCATCCTGCCCCCACAGGAACGAGTTATTTTCAGTAAGGAGCCATACTTTGACGACGATTGTAAAGATAATTGGAAGAGAGATTCTGGATTCCCGCGGGAATCCCACTGTGGAAGCGGATGTTTATCTCGCGGATGGCAGTATGGGAAGAGCGGCCGTGCCATCGGGCGCATCCACCGGCGAGCACGAAGCCGTGGAATTGAGGGACGGCGACAAGACGCGTTACCTCGGCAAAGGCACCCTCAAAGCGGCAAGCCACATTAACGGCGAGATCGCGACCGCGCTGCACGGCAAGGACGCCACGCAGCAGGGCGAGATCGATGGCGCGATGATCGCTCTCGACGGCACGGCCAATAAGGGACGCCTGGGCGCCAACGCCATCCTGGCGGTTTCCATGGCGGCGGCGCGCGCGTCCAGCGTGGCGCAGCGCACCCCGCTGTATCGCTACCTGGGCGGCGCCGGAGCCAATACCCTGCCCGTGCCCATGATGAACATCATCAATGGCGGCGCGCATGCCGACAACTCCGTCGACGTGCAGGAATTCATGATCTCTCCGTACGGCGCGCCGAGTTTCAGCGAAGCGCTGCGCATGGGCGTGGAGGTTTTCCATACGCTGAAGAAGGTTCTCAGCAAGAAGGGCTACTCGACGGCCGTGGGAGACGAGGGCGGTTTTGCCCCGATGCTGAAATCGAACGAAGAGGCCATCGAGAGCGTGCTCGAAGCCATTGCGCAGGCGGGCTACAAGCCGGGCGAAAACATCGGCGTTTGTCTGGACCCGGCTGCCAGCGAGTTCTTCAAGGACGGCAAGTACATCTTCAAGAAATCGGACCACAGCGAGCGCACCAGCGAGCAGATGGTGGAGTTCTGGGACAACTGGGTGCGCCAGTATCCGGCCATTATCTCGATTGAAGACGGCATGGCGGAGAACGATTGGGCGGGCTGGAAACTGATGACCGACACGCTGGGCAACAAGATCCAACTGGTGGGCGACGATATCTACGTAACCAATCCCGAGATCTTCCAGCGTGGCATCGACCAGGGCATCGCCAATTCGATCCTGATCAAGCTGAACCAGATCGGCAGCGTCACCGAAACCTTGGAGGCCATGCAGATGGCGGCCAATGCGGGCTATACCGCGGTGGTTTCGCACCGCTCGGGGGAAACCGAAGATCCCTTCATCGCCGATTTCGCGGTGGCCACCAACGCCGGCCAGATCAAGACCGGTTCGGCCAGCCGTACCGACCGCATCTGCAAGTACAACCAGTTGATGCGCATCGAAGAGCGGCTCGGCGCCTCGGCCGTGTTTCCGGGCAGAAAGGCGTTCCGGAAGTGAAGAAACTCGTACTTTTACGCCACGGCGAAAGCACGTGGAACAAGGAAAACCGCTTCACGGGCTGGACCGATGTGGACCTGTCGGACAAAGGCCGGCAGGAGGCCCAGGAAGGCGGCGAAGTGTTGCGCGATGGAGGCTACGTTTTCGACGTGGCCTACACGAGCGTCCTGAAACGCGCCATCCGCACCCTGTGGACCGCGTTGGACGTGATGGACCAGATGTGGATTCCGGTCCACCGTTCGTGGCGCTTGAACGAGCGCCACTACGGCGCGCTGCAGGGGCTTAACAAAGCCGAGACGGCGGCCAAGTTCGGCGAGGACCAGGTGAAGATCTGGCGCCGCAGCTACGACATTCCGCCGCCCGCTCTCACGGCGGACGACCCGCGCTTTCCGGGCCACGACGCGCGCTACCAGGGCCTCAGCCCGCAGGAACTGCCGCTCACCGAATGCCTCAAGGACACGGTGGCGCGCTTTCTGCCGCTGTGGCACGACACCATCGCTCCGGCGATCCAGGGCGGGCAGCGGGTAATCATCGCGGCGCACGGCAATAGCTTGCGCGCGCTGGTGAAGTATCTGGACAACGTGAGCGAGAGAGACATCGTCGAGCTGAATATTCCCACGGGGATGCCGTTGGTCTATGAGTTAGATGACGACTTGAAGGCGCTGAATCGCTACTATCTGGGCGATCCGGAGAAGGTCAAGGCCGCGATGGATGCGGTGGCTGCGCAGGGTAAGAAGAAGTAAGAAGAACCAGGGTAGCAAAGAAAAACGCTCCCGACTCAGAGGGTACCCTCCGAGTCGGGAGCGTTTTGTTTTTTACGTGGGGAGTCTACTACCAGCGCTTACGGCCGCCGCCACCACCGCCGCCGCCCGGACGGTCGGTTTTGGGGCGGGCTTCGTTGACATTCAACGCGCGGCCATCCAGTTCGCGGCCGTTAACCGCGGCAATTGCCTTCTCGGCTTCTCCATCGTTGGCCATCTCCACAAACCCAAAGCCTCTGGGCTGTCCGGAATCACGATCGGTACAGATGTTGACACGGTCTACGGTGCCGTGAGTTTCAAAGAGGGATCGGACGGAAGCTTCCGTGACCCCAAAACTTAGGTTGCCTACAAAGATGTTCTTCATGTTTACTTATCCTCAAGATACAGCGGCCAATTGGTGGGTAGACGGAAGCGAAATGCCAGCAGGGTCTGCCGTGAATCAGCGAAAGCTACATCGATAGTATAGCAGACCTTACTAAAGATGCTATAATTATGAAAATAAGTGATTTTCTCAAATCGGCCGGAATTCACGCCGGCACTGGGAAGAATGAGGAACATAACTTAATGTTGTACGACAGCACAAAGGCACTACTCCAGAGCATTCTGCGGTCCCTGGAGACCACCGGTGAGATCCGCTGGGACGAGCATACGGAATCCGGCAATGCGTGTCTGTACGAAATGCACCAGATGTCCCGGCCGCTGTACAAGGCGTACCGAACCGATAAGCAGAACGCGAATTCACAGGCGCAGATGGGATTTCCGGAGAAACTGAGCCGGGCCATGCCGCACGTCCGGACGATGGTGATTGCCATCCGGCATAAAGACCAATCCACAGCCGTGGAAAGCGGCAAATCGGCTCTGGCCGAGATGTGAGGAGGGCCTCCCAATGACCCATTCCTTCACTTACATCGACATCGGCGGGAACCAGGCGCAATATGCCGTCGCCGATGAGGACTTCCGCCGGGACTTCCACTGGTCTACCGACCATGGCGATCGCGGGGTGGCGCCCACGTTCGCGCAAGCCCAGGCCCAGGCAAGAAATGTCCTCAAAGACACTATGGCGCTCCACCGGCGAAGCGAAGAAGCCCTCCGCGCGGATTCGTACACTTCCAACTGGCGGCACCGCTAATTGCGTCCGTAGCGTAGCCTTTTAGGCTGCCACGTCGGCGTCCTTGCCGACGTTTTTCGAAGAATGCCGGTACGAATACCGGCATGGCAGGCGG
>JADGNS010000281.1 GCA_017883355.1 Candidatus Solibacter sp. | reverse complement strand
GCGGCGAGTCCGTTGGCTTGGATTTCAAGACCGCTACCTCTGTCTACGCCGGCCGATGAAGCGGGGCCGGCTATCGCCTCACTAATCGGAGTCGTGCTGAGGGGACAACGATAAGCGTGGCGTATACTTGGAGCCAGGAGTGCCTAAATGGTTCCGAGATTCGCGAAGTTCGTCTCAGGAGTGGTCTTGCTGCTTCTGCCTCTTCTGATTTCGGTTCCGGTGCGAGCGCAAACTGCAAGCACGCTGTCCGGTGCCGTCACAGGCCCTTCCGGAACTGCCGTTTCAAACGCCAAGGTTTCGGTGAAGAACCTGGCGACGGGCCAATCGACGGAAGCCAAGACCGATTCCGCCGGTCTCTATAATCTGCCGAACCTGCTTCCGGGAGAGTACGAGGTTTCGATTTCGGCGGAAGGCGTCGGCTCCAAAACGGCTAGAGTGATGCTCACGGCGGGCGTGGCGCAGAAGCTGGACGTGGCATTGGCAGCCGGTACGGAGCCCTCGCTGGGTGACTTGGGCTTCACCCCGGATCAGCTAAAGGGCAACGCCCAGGATCAGGCGCGGCTGGACAAGCGGTCTCACATGCTGAAGATTCACCAGCGGCTGGGTTTGATCACGCTCGCGCCATTAGTGGCCACGCTCATTACGTCAAACCAGGCGGCCGGCAGGAAGAGCACGGCGTCCGGACGCGAGTTGCATGCCGCGCTGGGCGGGGTGACTACCGGCCTCTACCTGACTACGGCTTACTTTGCCGTCTTCGCGCCCAAGATATCGGGGGCCCCCACCCGAGGGCCCATCCGAGTGCATAAAGCCCTGGCGTGGGTCCATGGCGCAGGCATGATCCTGACGCCGATCCTCGGCACGCTGGCCTACAATGAGCGGAACCGCGGGGAGAAAGTCCACGGGATCGCCTCGGCACATGGGGCGGTGGCCGCCACCACGGGCATCGCATATGGGCTCGCAGTATTGTCAGTCTCGATCAAGTTCTGAGGATGCTCATGAAACGGAAATCGCTGGCAGTCTTCTTGCTGCTGATGCCCCTCGGGTTGGGCGCGGCAGATGTGCAGTGGTTCCTGCAACAATCTACGCTCACCTACCATGTGTCGCACCCGCTGCACCAGTTCGACGGCGTGAGCCACGCGGCGCGCGGCAAGGGAGTCTGCCATGCGGGGCAATGTGATTTTCTGGTGGCGGTACCCGTCAAGTCGTTTGATTCGGCGGATAGCAACCGCGATCTCCACATGATTCAAGTCACCCGCGGGGCGCAATTTCCCATGGTGACGGTGCGCTTCCGCCTGCCGGAAGACGCCGCTTCCCAGTCCACGATTTACGTCGATCTGGACATCGAATTAGCCGGCCAGACGGCGCATTTCAAACAGGTGCCCTTTCAGAAGGTGGCGCAAGGAAGCGACGCGAAGATCTCCGGAACGATTCCGGCTAAGATGACCGATTTCAAGATCGACCCGCCCTCGCTGCTGGCAATCCCCACGAAGGACGAGATGCCGGTGCGCGCGGAAATGACTTGGCGAACGATGTAAACGTGGCCTGGGCACTTGCGGCCGCGTCCCCACTCTACTCTCTGGGACTAGCCGATGGTCGCACCGCGCCTCGCATGGTCTTACAATCGAACTATCCTTCCGGACAGACCGGAGTCAATCACGAGGCAGCCTACATGACCAGCCAGACCCGACGGCACTTTCTGGCAGCGCTTCCGGCGCTGACGGCATTCGGACAAACCAAGCCCCTGGAGATCGCCGCGGTCGAAATCTGGCAACTCCACGGCCATCACGACGCCACCCGCGGAGTCGATCAGCAGTACCAGGCCAACCCGCTGCACATCTACGATGAGCTCCGGCCGAAGCCGTACGCCGACGGGCAGCGCGCGATTCAGAATGCGGCGGTCAGCGCCTATTACCTGAAGATCAAGACCGATGGCGGCCCGGATGGCCTTTACGGGCCCATCGATAAGGAGGTCGCCATCGTCGTCGACGAACAGTTGCGTCCCTTCCTCCTCAAGAAGGACGCGCTGGCGCAGGAAAAGCTCTGGGACCAGCTCTACCGCTCCAACCGCCATGCCCGGCGCGGCTTCTTCCTGATGGCCATCTCCGCCGTGGACCACGCTCTCTGGGACCTCCGCGGACGCTATTTCAAGACCCCGGTCTACCGTCTCCTGGGCGGGCCCACGCGGCAGTCCATCGAAGCTTACGCGAGCTGCCTCGGATACTCGCTCGAACCGGATAAGGCGCAGATGCGCGCCGGGCAATTGAAGGCCGCGGGCTATCGCTATCAGAAGTGGTTCCTCGCCTACGGTCCCGGAGACGGACCCGAAGGCTTGAAGAAAAATGTCGATCTGGTGCGCGTCCTGCGCGAGACCGTGGGAGAAGACACCGAGCTCATGTTCGACGTCTATAGCGGCTGGGACCTCACTTATGCGCTCGAGTGGGCCAAGCGCGTGGAACGCTACCGCCCGCGCTGGATCGAGGAAGCCACGCAGGCCGAAAAGATCGACAGCTTCGCCCAACTCCGCAAAGGCACTTCCATCCCGGTAGCGTCGGGCGAGCACATACAGGGCCGATGGGAGGTCTACGACTACCTGAAAGCCGGCGCGCTCAGCGTGGTACAGTGCGACCCGGAGTGGTGCGGCGGCACGACGGAATTGCTGAAGATCTGCACCATTGCTTCCCTCTTCGATGTTCCCGTGATTCCGCATGGACACAGCCTGCATGCGGCGCTGCACCTGATTGCCAGCCAGTCGCCCGCCGTCTGTCCTCTGGCGGAGTACCTGATCCTCAAGATGAGATCGTACTACCACTTCGAAAAGAACCCGCCGGTGCCCACGCAAGCCCATTTCGCGCTTCCCAACGGCCCGGGCTACGGCATCGAATTCGACGAGACGAAAATCGAAAAGCAGGAATTGGTGCGCTGGAACTAACTGCCCCTATGAGCCACTATTTTCCATTCGCCGGCAGCACGTTGCTGCTGCTGGCACTCACGGCGAATGCCGCGACGGAACTGACCAATCAGGTCCCGGGTCCGGTGAGCGAATTCGGCGCTGACGCGATTCGCAGTGCCGCCGGCGGGCTGTCCCTCGGACGTGTCGTCATCTCCGTGACCAAAGATCTGAAGCCGGAGGCCTTTCGTATCCGCGCGATCGCCGGCGGTTACGCAATCACCGGCGGCGACGCGCGCGGCGCCATGTACGGAGCGCTCGATTTCGCCGAGCAACTGGAACTCTCCTCCCGGGTCCGCGACAAAGAGGAGCAGGCGTCGCTCCCCGTCCGCGCCCTCAAGTTCAATGTTCCCCTGCCCGGCACCGGCTACTTGTCCGAGGAGGATCTGGCCAACAACCAGTGGTTCTGGAGCCTGGATTACTGGCGGAAGTTCCTCGACATGGCGGCGCGCAACCGCTACAACGCCATCACCTTCTGGAGCGCCCATCCTTACGGCCGCATGGTGCGCGTCCCCAAGTACCCGGAAGCCACGGACGTGCCGGCGGCCGAACTCGACCGCAACATCGCCTTCTTCCGCCAACTCTTCCAGATGGCTGCCGACCGGGGCCTGGACACCTACCTGGTCACCTGGAACATCCACGTGTCGCGCGCCTTCGCCCAGCAGCACCAGGTTCCCGCGGCCGGCTTTGACTCGCCCTTGATCCGCGATTACCAGCGCGAGGCCATCAAAGCGCTATTCGCCACCTATCCCATGCTCACCGGCCTGGGGACCACCGCCGGAGAGCGCATGGACCCCATGACGGCGAAGCAGAAAATGGACTGGATCGCCGATACCTACCTGGCGGCGCTGAAGCAGTTGGCTCGGCCCGTGCCGTTCATCCTGCGCTACTGGCAGGCCGAGCCGGAGCCTCTCGCGGCCATGCTGGCATCCGCCAATTATCCCGGCCCCGTCTACCTGGATATCAAGTTCAACGGCGAGCACATGTACTCATCGGCCGAGCCCCACGTGCTCGATCCGAAATGGGTGGCGCTGGCGCACGGCCGCTACCGCTTGCTCTGGCACCTGCGCAACGACGACCTGTTCATCCTCCGCTGGGGCGATCCCGATTTCGTCCGCGAAACCGTGCGCCATATGGCTGGTCCGGATACCGCCGGCTTCGTGGAAGGCTCGGAGGTCGACGTGCCCGGCCCCGACCGCATCCACACGGAGGCCGCCAAAGCCCATCTGGACTGGCAATACAAGTTCGAGAAGCACTGGTTCCGCTACATGCTCTGGGGACGAATGGGCTACAACGCCGCCGAACCGGATGCCACCTGGCTGGGCCATTTCCGGCGCCGCTTCGGAGCCGCCGGCGATGACCTATATGAGGCCATCCACCAGTCTGGCAAGATCGCCCCGTTGATCACCTCCTACCACTGGAATTACATGAACGGCGACTGGTATCCGGAAGGCTCCATCGGCAGTTGGAATACCGCGTACGAACAGCCCCGGGTAAACTACCGCCGCGCCGCCATGTACCACGATATCCGCACCTACATCTTCAACAACACCATCGGCGGGGAGATGGCCAACATCCCGGAATTTGTCGCTGGTTTAAAAGGCGAGCCGAAAAAAGTAGGCCCGCTCGAGGTGGCGGACCGGTTGCAGCAGTACGGCAGGCGCACGCTGGAGCTGACCGCGCGGGCGCGCGTTCACGTGGAGCGCGGCGCCAAAGAGTTTGCCTGCACCGAAGCCGACCTGATGGCGTACGGCAACCTCGGCATCTACTACGCGGAAAAACTGCGCGGCGCCGCGCACCTGGCCCGCTTCCTCTTCGGAGCCGGCGCGCAGGAACAGAAGGATGCCGTGGCGCACCTGGATCTGGCACTCCAGTCCTGGCGTGGCGTGGTGGCGGCCACCGAGAACCACTACCTGCCCCACGAGGTCTGGCTCTTCGGCCAGTTCGATTGGAAGCGCTACCTGCCCGACGTGGAAGCGGACATCCGCATCGCGCGCGACGCCAAGCCGCTACGCTCGGGCGCAACGTATGATCTCCAGGGCTTGCACGCATGGCTGGAGTACACCAACGGGCTGTTGGGGATTGTCTCTAAACAACCGTGCCCACCGCTCCCCAGCGCCTCTGCACGCGATTCCGGAGGCGCATCCGAGCCGCCACCGTCAGGGAGCGGTTGCCCTTCGCCGGCCGCCCCCGCCCAACCGGTTCGAGTGGAAGCCGAAGCGGCTGCGTCCCTTACTCCGCCCCTCGCGCTCGGCGAGGACGCTTCGGCCGGGCACGCCAGGTACGTGGGCGTTGCGGCGGTGACAGGCGAGGCGAGGCCCGAGAGCGAAAGCATCACCGGCGCGCGCGATTTCGTCTCCCCAGCCGCCAGCGCCACCTACCGCATTGAGATCCCGGCGGACGGCGCGTATCTGCTGAGCGCGGTCTGCTGGTGGCCCCAGCGCGCGGGCGGCTTCACGGTCCTGGTCGACGAGAGCAACATGCGCGACCTGACGCTGCGTCCTTCGAAGGATGCGCCACTCAATTCCTGGACTATTGAAAAGCTGAGTGTCCCTCTATACCTTGGCGTGGGGAGCCACACGGTGCGCATCGTCGGCCGGACGCCGGGCGCGCGCCTCCGCCGTTTCGAACTGGCGCCGGCCCCGGCCAGTGTCACCCCGCCCGATGTCCGGTAGCGGGTCAGTTTGGTTGCGGTCAGGAACCGGCTGCGGATTCTGCTTACCGTTTCCGCTCGGCGTCGCGATCCAGCAGAGTTCGCAACAAGCTGGGCGCGACATGAAATGTCGTCTGCCTCAAACGTTCCACCGCGACTGGCAGATCAAGCAGGCCGCTCACCGCAGCCAGTTCCAGAATGCCAAGCGTGCCTATGACACGAAGCTTCCGGCGATTTGCGACTCGCCGGCCTTTTACTTCATCCATCAGCAGCAGTGCGTCAGGGCGATGCTTGGAAGCAAGCATTATTGCCTCCCGCTCTCCGGCACCGAGCCTTTCCAGTTCCTGGTCTACGGCGTCCAAGGGAGGTTGGGTGGGAGCCTGAATGACCAGCCAAGCCGGTCGCGAAGCCAGCCAAGAGGCCACCTTCGGCGGCGTACGCGACCTCTGCAATTCCAGAGCTACAGCTTCGGGGATCAGAACCTGTCCGAAGAGCTGAGGCAGAATATCAATGGAATCTATCAGGAGCAGGTAGTTGAGGGGTGAGGTATCGGCGACGACCGTCATCCTTGACGCAATGACCGGGCAGTCGCAAGATCCTGTTCCAGGTCCGCGTCTGTATAGTTCAGGTAGGTATCGTGCGCCTTTAGAAACGCATGCACGTCGAAGCGCGATTCAAATCCCAGCATCCGCCGCACCTGCTCCTCGGAGAGCCGCCCAAGCCGGTACTCCTGCAACGCGAGAGACTCAAGTGCCGTACGAGAGATGTCTTC
This sequence comes from Candidatus Solibacter sp., assembly GCA_017883355.1. GTDB lineage: Bacteria > Acidobacteriota > Terriglobia > Bryobacterales > Bryobacteraceae > Solibacter. Next base: position 254 of record JADGNS010000281.1, on the reverse strand, counting down.
CCCGTTCTCCGTAAGCATCTGGACGATGTCTGCCGGCAGGTTCAATGTGATAGTCATCGGCGTGGCCTCTCTTCTTGATGCCGCTTGTTCATCCAAGGCGTCACTCTCCTCTATTATGACATCCACCCAGTGTCACCCCGCCCGATCCCCGTTGAAGCTCTCCACCGCTCGAATCATGGCGATGATGTTCTCCACCGGGGTGCGCGCCTGAATGTTATGCACCGCGTTAAACACAAAGCCCCCGTCCTTGTAGA
>JADGNS010000280.1 GCA_017883355.1 Candidatus Solibacter sp. | reverse complement strand
CCGAACGGCAGCTCGTAGCTGCCCGTGAACACGAAGTGATCCGGGAAGTCGCCGGAGGTGGGGCCGAAGGAGAGGCGATAGTGGCCCACATTGTTCTGGTACGAATTCAACTGGCGGGAGTGCTGGTAGTTGACCGTCGCCTGCAAGCCCTTGGAGAAACGCTTCTGGAACATCACGCTCGCCTCGTTGAACGTGCCCCAGCCGGGATTGCTATTGCTCTGCGTGACGCCGCTGAATTGCGGAAACGCCTGCAGCAGGGTGGCCAGCGATATCGTGGAGCCGTTGGTGTTCGATCCCGGCAGCAGTCCGGCGAACGGATTCGTCACCAGAGTCGCCAGCGTATTGATGGTCGCCTGATCGTGCACCGGCGAACGGCTGAGGAACGGCAGCACGGAGGTGGACGAAATCGCATTGTTGATGGTTCCGTGGACCTGTTTGTTGCCGATGTAGGTCACTTGCAGCATCATGTCTTTGCCGATCTGCTGCTGCACATCGAAATTCCAGCGGATGCTGTAGGGGTTGGTAATGTTGGAGGTGAAGTAGCTGATGCTGCTGCCGAGATTCGAGTTGACACCGGCGCCCGAGCCCACCGGCGTCTGGATGCCGGCCGGATATGGGTTGCTCAGGGTGGCGTAGGGAGTGACGTAGCTATCGTTGGTCGGCACCAGGTTGGTGGTCTGGCTGAACCCGGTGGTGGGGCCCGTCAGGTATGCGCCGATGCTGTTGTTGAAGATGCCGAACCCGCCGCGCAGCACGGTTTTGTTGTGCAGCGCCGTGGGCGTCCACGCGATGCCCACGCGAGGGCTGGGGAAGACGGTGGGCAGCGCATAGCCGGAGCGTTGCGAAGACGAAGCGTACTTCAGCCCGCCGAGCGCGGAGAAGGCGCTGGCCGGAAGCTGCGCCACCGGGCTCTTGGCGTAAGCCGTAGCCGCGGCCTGCGCGATCGAATTGGCCGCGCTGGGGTCGAACCCGCTCACGATGCGGTTGTAGCGCTCCACGATGGGCGTTTCATGTTCGAACCGCACTCCCAGGTTGATGGTCAGGTTCGGCTTGACGCGCCAATCGTCCTGCAGAAAGTAGCCGAATAGAAAGCTGCGATAAGCGTATCCCGTGTTGACGTCGAATTGGCCGCCGGTGGGCAGGCCGAGGAGGAAGGAAGCCATGGACGAGCCAAAGGGCTGGGGGGATGCGCCAGTGCCCGCCGTGACCCAGTTGTTGCCGAAGGTAAACGTGCCGGCCGAATAGCCGGGGCTCAGGCTGTTGGCATCGTAGCGCCGGAAATCGAAGCCCGCTTTCAGACTGTGCCGGTTCAAGATCTTGGTGATGGTGGTGAACCACTGGTACGAACTGAAGGGAGTGACCGATCCCGGCGTCGTGCTGGCGCCGGCATAGCCGGCATCGGAGAACGAGATGCGCGGCATCGCCAGGCGCAGTGAGTTCGCCGCCATGTAGCCGGGGAAGCCGAGTTGCGCCGGATCGAAGCCCGCGCTCTTGATGAAGCTGGAGGAAACGCTGCGCGTGAACCCCAGGCGCGTATCCACGATCAGTGTGGGCGAGATCATGTGCACGTCGTCGAGAATGCCGCCCCAAATGTCCATCCCGCTGAATTGACCGGTGGCGAGATTTTGGAAGATATCGGCCGTGGCACTGGTGTAGGAACTCTCGTGCAGGCTGAAGAAGAGCTTATTCCGGGAACCGATGCTGGCATCGGTGCGGCCCACCCACGAGGCAAAGTTGTTGATGCTGGGGTTCGGCACCACGTAGTTATTTTCGCCGTCGGCCTTGCCCGGCTGATTGGGCAGCGGGAAATACTGCAGGTATGCCTTCGCAATGGAACTGGTGCGGTTCGACGGGATGACGTTGCCGGGGAAGATCTGGCGGGTAATCTTGCCGCCGCTCAACACCGCCGTAGAGGGATCGTAAAGCTGGAACCCCGATCCCGCCGCCAGAAGCGCCGAGAAGTCGCCGGTGCGCTCCGCGGCAGTCGGCACCGCCGTCGTGGACACGCCCGGGCTGGAATCCTTGAAGCCTTCATAGGCCAGGAAAAAGAAAAGCTTGTCCTTGCCGTTGTACACCTTCGGTATCCGCACCGGACCGCCAATCGTGCCGCCGTACTGATTGGAGCGGGTGATCGGCTGTTGCTGTCCCGCCGCGTTCAGGAAAAACTGGTTGGCGGCCAGGGCCGAGGTTTGGTTGAACTCGTAGAGCGAGCCGTGGAGCGCGTTGGTGCCGCTCTTGGTGGTGATATTCACGGTGCCGCCGAGCGTGTCGCCGTAGGCGGCATCGGCTTGGAACAACTCCACCTTGACCTCTGCCACCGCCTCCATGGAGGGGCTGAAGGCGCCGCCGCGCGCCGCGCTGCTCATGTTCGGCACGCCGTCGAGGAGGTACTCGTTGGAGCCGGCATTGGCGCCGCCCAGGGAGATATCCACGCCGCTGCCCGTGTCGTACGGTTTGACCTGGTTCAGCAGGTGCTTCTGCTTGGGGATGACGCCCAGCGCGTTGCGCGCCAGGGCCAGCGGGCTGTTCCCGTTCATGGGCAGATTTTCCACTTCGTGAGTGGTGATCACCTGTCCGGAGGAAGCGGTGACGGCATTCAGCAAGGGCGCTTCGGCGGTCACCGTGACCGATTCGGACGCGCTGCCCACCTGCAACTGGATATCCTCCGCGATGCGCTCATTGGTGCCGATCTGAATCCCCGAGTGCAGGTATTTCTTGAAGCCGGTAGCTTCCGCGGCCACTTCGTAGGCGCCCGGAGCCAGCAGCGGCGCAGTGTAGTTGCCGTCCAGCCCCGAAACCGTTTCGGACCGGGTATTAGTGTCGGTCTTGACCACCACGATTTTGACGTTGGGGACGGCCAGACCGGAGGGGTCGGTAACCCGTCCCATCAAGGTGCCGCGAAACTCCTGCGCCGAGGCGCAGGCTGCCATTACGACCAGCGAAAGTAGACACCGTCTCACATGGACCTCCTGAGATGGCCCTGAATAGTTATGCAGTACACGCTTTATATTCTAGTATGAGCATAACCATCCGGCCGCCCCGAGTCAACACTGAATCCCAGTCTTGACGCCCGCCGCTGCCGCCTGCTATCGTGTGGCTTGCATAAACTGGACTCATATGCATAAATATCCCAGCCTGGATTTGGACGCCGCATCCGGCGACGCACAGATTACCGCCCTGCGCGACCTGGCGAACGCCGTGCGCCGCCACAGCCTTGGCATGGTGCACGGTGCCGGGGCCGGCCATCCCGGAGGAGATCTCTCCGCGGCGGACATCCTCACGGCTCTCTATTTCGGAGTGCTGCGCATCGACCCCGCCCGTCCCGGCGACCCGCTTCGCGACCGCTTCATTCTCAGCAAAGGCCACTGTTCGGCTTCGTTGTATGCCACGCTCGCCATGGCGGGATTCTTTCCGGTGGACGAGCTGGCGAGCTTCATGCAGCCCCGGTCGCGCCTCAGCGGGCACCCCCATCGCGCCGGACTGCCCGGCATCGAAGCCAGCACCGGACCGCTGGGGCACGGCCTGCCGATCGCCGCGGGCGCCGCCCTGGCCGCGAAGATCGACGGAGCGGCGTGGCGGACCTACGTGCTCACCGGCGACGGCGAGTTACAGGAAGGCAGCAACTGGGAAGCCATGATGGCCGCCGCGCATTACCAACTCGACAACCTCACGCTGATCGTCGACCGTAACGGGATTCAGCAGGGAGACCGCACCGAGCGAATCCTCAAACTGGAGCCCCTGGCCGACAAAATCCGCGCCTTCGGGTGGCGCGTCCGCGAGGTCGATGGCCACGATTTCACGCAACTCCTGGAGGCATTTCGCGCCACCCCCTTCGAAGCCGGCTCGCCGAGCTGCATCATCGCCCACACCACCAAAGGCAAGGGCGTGTCCTTCATCGAAGACCGGGCGGAGTGGCACCATCACGTTCCCACCAGCGCCGAGTTAGAGGCGGCGCTCGCCGAACTGGGTGGGACCGCCCAATGAGCGCGCTCTTCGATTGCCGCGATGCCTTCTCCCGTACGCTCGAAGAATTGGCCGATCAAGACGAGCGAATCGTAGCCGTGGTCAACGACGCGGTAGGCTCCACCAAACTCGGCCGCTTTGCCGCGCGATTTCCCACGCGCTTCATCAATGTCGGGATTGCCGAACAGAACATGGTCGGCATTGCCGCCGGGTTGGCCAACGGCGGCAAGATCCCCTTCGTGTGCGGCGCATCGTGTTTCCTGACCGGCCGCGCGCTGGAGCAAGTGAAGGTAGATCTGGCGTACTCGCGGTCCAACGTGAAACTGTGCGGCATGTCGAGCGGCCTGGCATACGGGCAATTGGGCGCCACTCACCACTCCATCGAGGATCTGGCGTGGACGCGCGCCATCGCCGACCTCACCGTAGTGGTTCCCTCCGACCCATCCGAAACCGCGGAAGCCGTGCGCGTGGCCGCCGCATCGGCCGGCCCGGTGTTCTTGCGCTTGAGCCGGCTGCCAGTGCCCGAGTTGCACGAAGGCCGCGCGCCGTTCCGCCTGGGCTGCGCGGAAGTTCTGCGTAAGGGGACCGACCTCACCTTGATCGCCAACGGAACCATGGTCAGCCGCGCACTGGAAGCGGCGTCACTGCTTGCGGCCGAAGGCGTCTCCGCGCGGGTGATCAATCTGGCGACGCTCACGCCGCTGGACCGCGACGCCATTACCGCCGCCGCCCGCGAGACCGGCGCCATCGTCACCGTCGAGGAGCACGCAGTCCACGGCGGTCTCGGCGGAGCGGTGGCCGAGACCGTGGCCGTCACCTGCCCGGTGCCGATGCGTATGGTCGGGGTGGCTGGCTTCGCGCCGGCCGGCCCGGTGGAATACCTCTTCGAGCATTTCGGGCTGACCGCGCAAAACATTCGCAAAGCCGCGCTCGAACTGATGGAGGCACGAGTCCGGTCGTGAAGGCATCCCACGTCCTCGCCATCGATCAGGGCACCACCAATACGAAGGCGCTGATCGTGAGCCGCGAGGGGCAGGTGGTGGCCTCGGCTTCCCGGCCCGTGGCGATTCGCTATCCCCAACCTGGGTGGGTGGAGCAGGATCCCGAGTCGCTCTGGCAGAGCGTGCAGGACGCGATCGATGAGTGCATCGCTTCCGCGCCAGTTGGGCTCGCCGCCGTGGCCGTCACCAATCAGCGCGAGAGCGTGATCGTCTGGGACCGCCGGACCGGCACCGCGCTGGGGCCTTGCGTGGTGTGGCAGTGCCGCCGTTCGGCGCCGTTCTGCGATGGCCTCCGTGCCCGCGGGCTCGAGGACTTCATCCGGCAGCGCACGGGCCTGGGCATCGATCCGCTGTTCTCGGCCAGCAAAGCGCGCTGGCTTCTGGAGCGCATCCCGAACGGCTTCCAGCGGGCGCAAGGCGGAGCACTCTGTATCGGCACCGTCGACAGTTGGGTACTGTGGCGGCTCACCCGCGGCGCAGTCCACGCGTGCGATATTACGAACGCCTCGCGCACGCAGATGTTCGATCTTCGGGATCTCCGCTGGAGCCCGGACCTGCTCTCGCTTTTCGATATCCCGGCCGCGGCGCTTGCCGAGGTGCAGCCTTCCAGCCACCTCTTTGGGGAGACCGCGCACAACGGGCGACTGCCCGCCGGCATCCCCATTGCGAGCCTGATTGGCGATTCGCACGGCGCGCTATTCGGGCACGCCATCTTCTCGCCCGGCGCGGTGAAGTCCACCTACGGAACCGGATCGTCGCTCATGACGTTGACTCCCGCCCCGCTCCAATCGCGCGCCGGACTGTCGGCCACCGTCGGCTGGTCGCGTTCCGGCGACGTGCGGTACGCGCTCGAAGGCAATATCGCGGTGACCGGCGGCGCGGTGCAGTGGCTCGGCGAGTTTCTGGGATTGCGCGATCCGGCCGCGGACATTGCGGCCCTCGCGCGGACCGTGCCCGATTCCGCCGGCGTCCATCTGGTCCCCGCGTTCGTGGGACTCGGCGCGCCTTATTGGAACAGCGATGCGCGCGCCACTCTCGGCGGAATGACGCGCGGCACCACCGCCGCGCATGCCGCCCTCGCGGCCGTCGAGTCGATCGCCTTTCAGGTGCGCGACGTCTTCGATGCCATGGAGCGCGACACTTCGCGTCCGCTGCCCGTGCTGCTCGCCGATGGCGGCGCGGCGCGCAATGACGACCTCATGCAGTTCCAGGCGGACATTCTCGGGCGGCCCGTGCTGCGCCGCAATTCCGAAGATCTCTCGGCCATCGGAGCGGCATGGCTCGCCGGTTTGACCGTAGGTCTGTGGCACTCGCTCGAGGAGTTGGAGGCACTGCCCAGGAACCAGCAGCAGTTCGATCCGCGCATGCCGGAAAGCGAACGGGAGCGCCGCTACAGCGGCTGGCTGGAAGCGGTCCAACGGGCGCTAGCGAGCGGCGAGAACCCCAAACAGAGCCGCGACCGTAAGGGAGCGGAGTTGGGGTCACAGCCGTGACCTCTGAGCGCGTGTGCGGTGTTTGCCACCAGACGGTGTGCCCTCTGGACCCGGCTCTGACTGGAGTACTTATATGGCGCGAATCGATGAGCTGAGGCTGATGACCAAAGTCGCGCGCATGTACTACGACCAGGGCCTACGCCAGACGCAGATCATGGAGCGGCTCAACGTG
>JADGNS010000279.1 GCA_017883355.1 Candidatus Solibacter sp. | reverse complement strand
CCCGCGCGATGCCGTCCGCAGCTTCTACTCCTCGGGGATTGAGGCGATGTTTGTGGGGAATTTCTTTCTGCAGAAGTAGGGAGCATTCAACGCAGAGACGCAGAGAACACAGAGGAAGCGCAGAGAAAACAAACCATAATTTCGACGGAATCTCTTTGCGCCGGCAGCGGGATCGGAGCCGCTCGCGATGGTTCCCTGTCTTCTCTGCGCTTCCTCTGTGTTCTCTGCGTCTCTGCGTTGAATGCTTCCTACTTCTGCAGAAAGAAATTCCCCACAAACATCGCCTCAATCCCCGAGGAGTAGAAGCTGCGGACGGCATCGCGCGGGGTGCAGACCAGGGGCTCGCCGAACAGGTTGAACGACGTGTTGTAGAGCACCGGCAGCCCGGTGGCCTTGCCTGCGGCGTGCAGCAATTTCCAGTAGAGCGGATTCTCCTCGCGATCCACGGTGTGCACGCGCACCAGGTCGCCGGCCAGGGCCGCCGCCGCGAACGTCTCGCGATGCGCCGGCTTGACGCGCCCCACGGTGGCCAGGTAGCGGGCGTTGGGGCCCACTTCGAAATACTCGGCGCACAACTCGGTGGGCACCGAGGCGGCGAACTTGCGGAAGGGTTCGCGGTGTTTGATAAAGATGTTCAGGTTCTCGGTGGAATAGGGGTTGAGGGGCGACGCCAGAATGCTGCGGTTGCCCAGGGCGCGCGAGCCGAACTCCATGCGGCCTTGCATCCAGGCGACAATCTTGTTGTCGTTGAGCTGCGCCACGGCGGAGGCCACGACTTCGTCGGTGGTCACCAGGTAATGGAAGCGGAGCTTGCAGTTTTCCAGCACCTGTTTGATCTCCGCGGCGGAGTAGCTTGGCCCCAGGCTCAACGTGCTCATGGCGATGCGCGGCTCGCGCCGGTAGACGCCGTGCCAGGCTTCCAGCACCGCGCCGATGGCGGTGCCGGCATTGCCCGCCACCGGCTGCACGAACACGTTTTTGTAGCCCGAGCGATTCTCCAGCGCCGAGACCAGCAGCGCATTCAATCCGAGTCCGCCCGCCAGGCACAGGTTCTCGCCCACTCCCGCCATGCGGATGACGGCGTCTTCCACCGCCAGTTGCAGACCCGCCGCCAGGTGCGCGCGGAGCGCCTCCGGGATGGGCGCGCCATCGGCCAGCCCGAGCCGCTGGAAAAAGCGCGCGCCGAAACCGCCGTGGGTCAATCGCTCCGTGCTCAGGAAGCCGCGGTCCAGGCGCGGACCCGCTGCGGAGACGTTCAGGATCTCCAGGAACAGATCCTTGAAGCGCGCGTCTCCCGCGACCGACCGCCACTGCACCTTATGCTCGTCGACGTTGGCCTCCATGCCAAGGAGTTCGCTGACCCGCCCGTACAGGTCGCCGACGGAATCGGGAGAATACTGTTCGTGCTCCAGCGACATCTGCGCGCCGCGCGCCTGCCAGCGCGATCCGCAGCGGAAATCGCCGCCGCGATCCAGGGTGAGGACGGTGGCCTCCTGGAACGGCGACGGATAGTAGGCCGACGCCGCGTGCGCCAGGTGGTGCTCCACCACGATGATACGGGAATTGGGAAACTGCGCCCGTAGCTTCAGGTGAAAATCCGATTCCGGAATGGGACGGACTATCGCGACCGCGTCCACCTGCGCGGGGCTAGCGCCCGCCAGTTGCAGGCAGGTGGCGATGGCGTGCTCCGGCATTTCGTCGAGGCCGCCCCAATGGGTCCGGCGCCGGACCAGTTTCGACTCCTCCACCGCGGCAGCCAGTTCGCCATCCTTGAGCACCGCGGCGGCGGCGTCGCCCATCAGTCCGCCGATTCCTAAGATGATCATTTCGGCTGCTTGCCCCGTTTCTCGATTTTGGCCCACGCGTCTTTGAGGGTCACGGTGCGGTTGAAGACCGGCTTGCCCGTCGCCGAATCGGCATCCACGCAGAAGTATCCGAGCCGCTCGAACTGATAGCGCGCGCCGGGCGCGGCATCGGCCAGCGCGGGTTCCAGCTTGCAGTCCGGCAGCACTTCGAGCGATCTCGGATTCAGGTTCGCGGTGAAATCCTGACCTTCTTCCACCTGGCCGGGATCCTCTTTCACGAAGAGGTTGTCGTACAGGCGGACTTCCCCGGAAACCGCTTGCGCGGCCGAGACCCAGTGGATGGTGGCCTTCACCTTGCGCTTGTCCGGCGCATTGCCGCCGTAGGTGGCGGGGTCGTAGGTGCAATGCACTTCGGCGATTTCACCCGCGGCGTTTTTCACCACGCCGGTGCATTTGATGAAGTAGGCGTAGCGGAGACGCACCTCGCGTCCTGGAGACAGGCGGAAGAATTCCTTCGGCGGATCCTCGCGGAAATCGTCCTGCTCGATGTAGAGCACCTTGGAAAACGGCACCTTGCGCGTGCCGGCCGACGGATCCTCGGGGTTGTTGACGGCTTCCATCTCTTCGACCTGCCCTTCGGGGTAGTTGTCGATGATCACCTTCAGGGGGCGCAGTACCGCCATGACGCGCGGCGCGCGCTTGTTCAGGTCTTCGCGGACGAAGTATTCCAGGCGGCCCAGTTCAATCGAGCCATTCGTCTTGGAGAGTCCGATGGACGCGCAGAAGTTGCGCATCGCCTCGGGCGTATAACCGCGGCGGCGGATGCCGGTGAGCGTGGGCATGCGCGGATCGTCCCAGCCGCGCACGTGGCCGTCCTGCACCAGGGTCAGCAGCTTGCGCTTGCTGAGCAGGGTGTAGGTCAGGTTGAGCCGGTCGAACTCGATCTGCTGCGGATGATAGATGCCGATGGCTTCGACATACCAATCGTAGAGCGGGCGGTGATCTTCGAACTCCAGCGTGCAGATGGAGTGGGTGATGCCTTCGATGGAATCGCTCTGGCCGTGCGCGTAGTCGTACATCGGATAGATGCACCACTGGTTGCCGGTGCGGTGATGCTCGGCGTGCAGGATGCGGTACATAATGGGGTCGCGCATGTTGAAGTTGGGCGACGCCATGTCGATTTTGGCGCGCAGGGTGCGCGTGCCATCGGGGAATTCGCCGGCCTTCATGCGCGTGAACAGGTCGAGATTCTCCGCGACGCTGCGATTGCGGTAGGGGCTTTCCTTGCCGGGTTCGGTGGGGGTGCCGCGGTACTGGCGGATTTCGTCGGCGGTGAGATCGCAGACGTACGCCTTGCCGGCTTTGATCATCTCTACGGCCCACTCGTACAATTGGCCGAAGTAGTCGGAGGCGTAGAACAGGCGGTCTTCCCAATCGAAGCCCAGCCAATGGACGCTGTCGATGATGGAATCGACGTACTCCGTCTCCTCCTTGCACGGATTGGTGTCGTCGAAGCGCAGGTTGGTTTTGCCGCCGAACTCCGCCGCCAGGCCGAAATTCAGACAGATGGATTTGGCATGGCCGATGTGCAGATAGCCGTTCGGTTCCGGAGGGAACCGCGTGTGGACCCGTCCCTGGTACTTGTTGGTCTTCAGGTCGTCCAGTATGATGTCGCGAACGAAATTGGAGGGGCCGGCTGCCGGCTCGGGGTTTGACGTAATCATAATTTCCTATAGCTTTTCGATAGCTTGGGCGATGCGCGCCATGCAGGTTTCGCGGCCCAGCACTTCGAGCGTGCCGAACAGCGGGGGCGCCGTTTTGCGCCCGCAGACGGCGACGCGGATAGGCTCGAACATCTGCCCGGGCTTGATGCCGAGTTGCACGCTGGCCGCGCGTAGCGCCGCGTCCAGCGCGTCGTGCGAAAACCCGGCGGTGGCCAGGACCTCGCGCGCCTTCAGCAGCACGGTCTTCGCCATCGCCGCGTCGCCCTTCTTCGGAATCAGTTCGGCACTGTCATAAGGCGGCAGTTGGTCCGCGAAGAAGAAATCGGCCACGCTCCGCACGTCGCGCAAGAGCTTCATGCGCTCCTGAATCAGCGGCGCGATCTTCTTCAGTTTTTCGAGATCGGCGGGCGCGAACGGCAGCAACTCGCGCGCCAGTTCGTCAGGGGGCAGGGAGCGTATGTGCTCGGCATTCAGCCACAGCGCCTTGGCGTCGAAGGGGTCTTCTTCGGTGAAGTTGACCACCGCGTTGGCGCGATTGATGCCTTCGAGCGTGAAGAGCTCCACCGTCTCCTCGCGCGACAATTTCTCGCGATCGTTCTTGGGAGACCAGCCGAGCAGGCACAGAAAATTGAGAAACGCCTGCGGCAGAAAGCCGGCGTCGCGATAGGTGGTGACGCTCACCACGGGGCCATGGACGCGCTTGGAAAGCTTCATCCCGTCCGGCGCCATGAGCAGCGGCAGGTGCGCGAAGGTGGGCGATTCGGCTCCGGCGGCGTCGAAGATCAGCTTGTGCTTGAAGGCGTTAGAGAGGTGCTCCTGGCCGCGGATGATGTGAGTAATGCGCAGGTCGGCATCGTCGGCGCAGTTGGCCAGGTGATAGGTGGGCATGCCGTCGGAGCGCAGCAGGGCGAAGTCCTCGATATCGGCGTAGGCCTTGGCCTGATCGCCGTAGACGGCATCGGCGAATTCCACGTGGCCGATGCGGTCGTGGGGCACGCGGAAGCGCAGGGCGAACGGCTCGCCGGCGGCGGCGCGGCGGTCGCTCTCCTCACGGGAAAGTTCGCGCATGCCGGCATTGAAGAGCCAGGTTCCGTGGGCGCCGGACTTTTCGGTATCGCCGCCCTGCGAGAGGGTGAAATCGCGGTAGGCCAGGCCTTTTTCGAAGATCGCCTGCGCGACATTGCGATGCAGGGCGAGGCGGTCGGACTGTTTGTACTCCTCGTCCCAGCCGAGGTCCAGCCAGCGGAGTCCTTCGAAGATGGAGGTCAGCGAGGCGTCGGTGTTGCGGCCCACGTCGGTATCGTCGATCCGCAGGATCATCGTGCCGCCGTTATGGCGGGCGTACAACCAGTTGAAGATGTAGGTACGCGCACTCCCGATGTGCAGAAATCCCGTGGGAGAAGGCGCAAAACGAACTCTAGGCATGGAAATACGAGTATAACAACGTGACACCTGAGGCCGTGCGGCGCGGCATAGGCGGGCGCCTTCGCAAGCGGGCGAAGCCAGGCCAGGAGGCCTGTCTTCCTGCCCCATGACGATTGGGGCACGCCAGAAGGCGAACTTCTGGCCCTGCGGGTCCAGCACGCTCACCTGGCAGGTGTAGCGGCCCGACTGCAATTTGCCGAGCGGCACACTGAACCGTATGGGCAGCGCTTTGGTCTTGGCATCCAGGCCCTCGGTGATCTCTAGCGGCGCGGTTTCGAATGCCTTCACTTTGCCGCGATAGAAGCTCACGCTGGCCACCAGCGGTTGCGTGGTCTGGGCGTCGGGCTGGTAGGCTTGCAGGAATACGAACATGTCCTGTTCCTTCTTGAACACGCGCGTGACGCTGGGCACCAGCTTCTGATTGTTCTCCACCAGCGGGTTCGCGGCGATCAGCCTCTTGTCTTTCTCGGCCGAGGCGAGCGCCGCGTTCATATCCTGCCGCTGACTGCTGAGCACCACGCTCGAAATCGGCAGGTACTTCACCTGGGTGGTGAGATCCGGAATCACGAACTTGGTTTCGAACGTCCCCATCTTGCCGGTTTCGTTTTCGCGCGTGAGGAATTTCAGAGTGTAGGTGCCCGGCGCCAGCGTGAAGCCGGTGTCGTACGCCAGGGTGCGTTTGGAGAGCGTGCCGACGGTTTCGCCCTTCAACTTGATTTCCTGGTAATCGCGGACGTTGCCCTGCACCGCGCCCTTGGAATCGCGCACTTCGCCGATGAAATCGAGCTTGGTGCTCTCCACGCCCTTGCCATGGGCCAGTTCCAGTTCGGAACCCGGAATCTTCACGGTGACGGGAACGAAGTAGCGGTCCCGCGCCATGCGGAAGTAGTCCACTTCCAGGGCGACGGAAAGGTCCGTCATCGGGTCGCCCAGCATGAGCGCTTCCTGCAACTGGCGCTCCTTGTCCGTAGAGTTGAACTTGCCGAACTCCTTACCCGCGAAGTAGCCCTGCCGGTAGTCGAGTTTGCCGATCCTGGCCTGAAGATCCGTCACCGCGGCCAGTTTGATGCGCCGGTAGCGGCCGTCGAGCTTCTCGTTGGCGCTGTAGTAGCCGAGGATGTAGTAGCTGGAGATTTCCTTCTGCGCCTGCACGATACCGAGGCCGAGATCGTTGTTGTCGATCAGCGCCTTGCCGCCGGTGTCGGCCGCCAGGGTGTAGAGCGTTTCCTGCGATCCCTGGGCGCTCGATTGTTGCGACCGCGCCGAACTGCCGGAGTACATCGCGCTGCCGCCCGGGGACCCCTTGGTGGCGTCGCCCAGAGGCGCCGTGGCTACCAGACCGCGGGCGTCGATGGGGAAGAAGGCGACGTTGTTGCGGATGGCGGCGTTGATGGTCCCGCGCAACTGCGCTTCGTTGTCCACGCCCGTTTTGCTGACGCCGCTGGCGAAATACACCAGGGCTTTCTTTTCGGGGAGCGCGCCCAGCATGCGCGCGGCGGATTCCAGGGCCGCCAGTTTGCGGTCGGTATTGAAGATGTTGAATTCGGTATCGTCGGCGGTGTAGGCCGCGCCCGCGTCTTCCTCGTTATCCGCGCCGGTGGAGCCGTCGACCGCCAGATCGCTGCCCTCGCCGATGGTCAGGCCTTTGATCACCTTGGCGAGCGCGTCGCGGTCGTCGGTGAAATCCTGCAG